>VAYF01000208.1 GCA_005883885.1 Actinomycetota bacterium
AACGGGTAGTAGTTGTCCAGGTCCAACTCGTCCACCAAAGCCAGCGCCGCAGCCGAGCCCGTCACCTCGCCGACGGCGATCGCGCGGTTGAGGGCCACGACCGGCGTAGGGGCAAGAGCAAACAACTGGTCGTACAAAGCCAAGATCCGCGACCAGTCGGTCTCTTCGACGGTCGGTGCGTCCGCGTGCACGACGTTGATGGCCGCTTGGAGCTGATACGCACCTGGTTGGTTGCGGCGAAGGCACGCGCGGAGGACGGCTCTGCCTTCCTCGATCATGGATCGATCCCACTGTGTGCGATCCTGCTCGCCGAGCAGCACCAGGGAGCCGTCGGCCCGCGTTCGCGACGAGCGACGTGATCCGGTGAGGAGCAACAGCGCCAACAGACCGGCCACCTCTGGTTCGTCGGGCATGAGTGTCGCCAAGATCCGCGCCAGCCGTATCCCCTCTCCGCAAAGACTCGGCTCGGCGCGGATGGTCAGCCCAGCGTTGAAGATGAGGTAGATCACGGCCAGCACCGGGCGCAGGCGGTCGGGCAGCTCGTGATCCTCAGGCACGCGGTAGGGGATGTGGGCGGCTTTGATCTTGCGCTTGGCGCGGGCAAGGCGTTGGGCCATCGTCGGTTCAGGGACGAGGAACGCTCGCGCCACTTCATCGGTCGATAGTCCCCCAAGCAAACGCAGGGTCAACGCAACCTGTGCTTCTGAAGACAGCGCCGGGTTGCAGCAGGTGAAGATGAGTCGTAGACGGTCGTCTTCCACGTGTGCCACTTCCTCGGCCGTGTGCGGAATGTCGTCGTCGAGCGGGAGCACCGCCACCTCATCCAGCAGGTCCCGCCCGCGCGACTCCCGGCGCAGGCGGTCGATGGCGCGGTGACGAGCGGTCGTCGTGATCCAGCCGCCCGGATTGGGCGGGAGGCCGTCGATCGGCCACTTGCGTAAGGCGACGACGAACGCCTCCTGCACCGCATCCTCCGCGACGTCGATGTCACCGAAAACCCGGATCAGGGTGGCCACGGATCGGCCGGATTCCTCGCGGAAGATCCGACCGATCGCGGCCGCATCGACCGCGGGCCAACCGCCGACGCCTCGCTCGTCAGGCGTCGGGCATCTCCCAGAACGGGCGGACCTCGATGGGCTGGCCGACCGCTTCGGTGGTCTTCGACGCCCAAGCGAGCGCCGCGTCGAGGTCAGCAGCCTCGATGATGTAGAAGCCGCCTAAGTGTTCCTTCGATTCGGCGAACGGCCCATCCGTGGTCAGCAGTTCGCCACCAGTCATGCGTACCACCGTGGCGGTTTCCGGTTCAAGCAGCCTGCCGGAGAAGACCAAGGCGCCGCTGGACTTCATCTCGTCCTCGAGGATGTTGATCTTCTGCCATCCCTGTTGCATCTCTTCTTCGGTCATCTCGGGGACACCTCCGCCCGCACCGCTATGGACGGAGAACATGTAACGCGCCATGGGGATCCTCCTTCGGGTCGGGCGGGCTGGTCCCGCTCTCACCTCGACTACGAACGGGCCACGCCCATATTGACACCACCCAGAGACGCTCGTCAGAAGTCGGTGACGTCGGTCGGCCAAGGCTCGAGACGCCGGGGTCGGTGCCACGAGGATCTGTATCGACGCCGGTGTCACGAGCACGAACGGGGACGGTCGGTGGAAGTCCGTCACGGCGTGCCCGCTCCCGCCGACGATCGGGTTGGAGACGGCGCACATCACGCACCGGAGCTGCGCGGCATCGTAGAGCACGATCCATCGCTCCTCCTTTGCTAAGGATCACTGAACGCGGTGGATCGCAGCTAGATGCGCGATGCCATCCGGTTAGTCGAGTACGGTCCGGAGCTCGACAGGGAGGGATCGTCCGACAGACGGCCCGACCTGCATGAACGGGGCCGTCGTTAAGGGAGCTCCCACAGGTTAGGAGCCCTAACGCCCACACTTGCCCTGCAGGCTTTCTCGTACTAAAGGGTGCATCAGCCCCCCCTTCCTTAACTCCCACATCTTTGCCGTGGCCGGGCTCATCGACCTCCTCAACCCGTGTCTCGGAGGTTCGATCCGCCCCGGGGGCACCGAAGCGCTTGCGTAGCAGCTTGTTTCGGGCTCAGTGGGAAACCGGAGTGTGTATCGCCACTCGTGTCGGCTGGCGGGGCCTCGGTCCTGAAGCTCTGCAGCGAGAGCTCCGACCGAAGGAGGGCGGAGCGCCGGGTCGATCGCGAGCGCTCGCCGCAGCGTTCTGATGCAGCACTCAAGCCACCCCGGCCCAGTTCTTCCGCAGGGTCCGGCTTGACCACCCTCCCGCGGATAACTACGGTCTTACTGGATCCGGCAGCCTGCATGGCACCTCGCCCCTGAGGGTCGCGCTCCGGCTTCAGCGAGTCTCCTGGGTCGCGAGCGACGGCCTCTTCCGTGCGAGCGACAGGAGGCCGGGGGGAGAAAGTCCGGCGTGGCGGAAACCTGAGGCGGTTGTCAGAGGCGAGGCGCGCATAGTATTCGCCACCATTGGCTACGTCATGAATGTCGCATGGCTCCGAGGGAGGAGGCGATGAAGCAAGGGTCGAAGCTCAAGCGCTCCCGGCTGGTCAGGAGACCAGCGGGTGCCGCCGCGCTGTTCGTCCTGCTCTTGCTCCCGCTCTCGCCCCCGGCGCGGGCCGATCCGAGCGATCTGCTCCCGAACGGCAGCGTCCAGTCGGGGACGAGCGGCTACCCGATCTACCGTGACGGCGGCGCGAGCGCGATCGGCACGGTCTCGGGCTCGACGACCTCGTTCGCGGACACCTCGGTCGCGCCCGGCTCGACCCATGCCTACACGGTCGCCGCCTTCGACGCCGGCGGCAACTACTCGCCGCAGTCGGCGCCCTCGAATGCTGTAACCACGCAGCAGTCTCAGTCATCCGCGGTCGGGTTATGGCATCTCGACGAACTCTCCGGCACGACCGCCTACGACAGCAGCGGACACGGGCACAACGGCGCGATCAGTGGCCCCGTCACGCTCGGGGTCCCGGGCGAGCTCAACACCGCCTACAGCTTCGTCCCCAAGAGCACCGTGATCGTGCCAGATGCTCCCGATCTCGAACCGGGGACGGCGGATGTCACGATCTCCTACTGGCTGAACTCGACGACCCTGCCCCCGTGCTGCAACGGCGTCGATTACGACATGTTCACGAAGGGGGACCATTCGAGCCGCGGTGGCCAGATCAAGATCGAAGTCCAGGAGAACGGGCAGGCGTCGTGCATGTTCCGCGGTGCGCTCGGCGGGAAGCAGCTGCAGGCGGGACCGAACGTCGTCGACGGGCACTGGCACCAGGTGATCTGCCAGCGCGTCGGCACTCAGAACGTCGA
>VAYF01000209.1 GCA_005883885.1 Actinomycetota bacterium
CGGCTTCCACGTGATCGTGTTGATGCTGCCGCTGTTGTTCTCGCGCGACGTGTACAGCTACGCGTACTACGGACGGATCGTGAGCACGTACGGTGGGAACCCGTATGTGCTCACGCCCAGTGATTTCCCCCTGAACGGGTTGTGGCATCTGACCTGGCCCGGATGGCGGGAGACGCCGTCGGTGTACGGCCCGCTTTTCACCTGGATGTCCGCGTTGATGACGAGGGTCATCAAGAAGCCGACCGAAGTGGTCGCGAGCTTCCAGCTCCTCG
The DNA here is from genome assembly GCA_005883885.1 of Actinomycetota bacterium. Taxonomy (GTDB): domain Bacteria; phylum Actinomycetota; class UBA4738; order UBA4738; family HRBIN12; genus AC-51. The sequence goes on from VAYF01000209.1 coordinate 273, forward strand.
CCGCGCTCGCGAGCCTCGGTACGGTCGCGGTGGTCGGGCGGCTCGTGCAGAAGGTCCGGCCGGAACGCGCCGCGTTCGCGATCGCGATGATCGGATGTAATCCGATCGTCGTGTACCACGTCGTCGGCGGCGGCCACAACGACATCCTCGTCGCGTTCTTCGTTGCGTGCGCCGTGTCCTTCCTCTTCGCGCGACGCGAGTTGCTCGCGGCGATCTCGCTCGCGCTCGGGATGTCCGTGAAGGCGAGCGCCGTCGTCCCGCTCGTCTTGCTCGTGGTCGCGATCGTCGCGAACGCTCCGCCCGAGCGCCGCCGTCGCGTCCTCGCGATGTACGGCGCCGTCATCGCCGGCGTGTGGCTCGCGCTGGCCCTCCCCTTCCTCCAATGGACCAACCCGACGCTCGGATTGATGGAGGTGTCGGGACATGACTCATGGATGGCGCCCGGGCAGCTGATCGTTCGCATCGCCTCCGGTGTGGGGGGGCTGATCGGCGGCGACCCGTTCCGAGAGCCGGCGGCCACCGCCGCTCGCATCCTCCTGTTCACGTTGTCCCTCGCGGCGGTGATCGCGATCGGCCACCGGATCTGGACCTCGGTCCAGGCGCGAACGCCCGAAGCGATGGCGGCCGCGTGGGGATGGGCGTTCCTCGCGATCACGCTACCGTCGCCGGTGCTCTTCACGTGGTACCTGGTGTGGGCGCTCCCCCTCGCCTGGATGATGCCGAAGATCGCACGACGGGGCATGGTCATCCTCTCCGCGTTCTTCGTCGTGACCCAGCTCGTCACCGAGACGTCGCGATTGCCGACCTACCTCCAGACGGTCAGGCTCCCGTTCGGTCACCCGATCGCGATCGCGGTCTGTGTGTGGGTCGGGGCCGACTTCGTCCGGCGGATCCGTCGGGGGACGCCCTTGGAGGCGGAGACCGACGAGCCGGCGTTCGGCGATGCGTTCGAGGCGGGGACCGGGCGCGGCGCGGCGCGTCCGCTGTCGCTCGACCTCGAGCTCGTGGAGCCGGCGCCGATCGAGACCGCCGAGCTGTTCCCCGCCGTCGTTCCGGTCGAGGCTCCCGCGCCTCTTCCCGAAGCCGTTCCGGCCGACGTCGCCTAGCGACCGACGGCCGCGAGCGCCAATTGGCCGCACGCGGCGTCGATGTCTCGTCCCCGCGTGTCGCGGACCGTGACGTTGACGCCGGCCCGCTCGAGCACGGTCACGAACGTTCGGATCCGCGCCGGCGGCGACCCGACGACCGGATAGCCCGGCGTCGGGTTGAGCGGGATCAGGTTCACGTGCGCGTGGAGGCGTCTGGCGATCGGTGCCAGGAGCTCGGCCTGCTCCACGGTGTCGTTGACGTGATCGATCAGGGCCCATTCGATCGACGGGCGTCGGCGCGTCGCCGAACGCCACGCGGCGATCGCCTCCTCCAGCGCAGCGAGCGGAAAGCGGCGGTTTGGCGGCACCAGCTGGTCGCGGAGCTCATCGCTCGCGGCGTGGAAGCTCACGGCAAGCCCGACCTGCGGATGAGCGGACGCGAGCCGGCCGATCCCCGGCGCGATCCCGACGGTCGAGACCGTGACGTGGCGGGCGCCCATCCCGAAGCCACCGCGATCGGTCAGCTTGGCGAGCGCCCCGAAGACGTGGCGCTCGTTCGCGAGCGGTTCTCCCATGCCCATGAAGACGACGTTGCCGAGCCGCTGCGGGGTCGTGGCCGGCAGCTTGCGCGTTTCCCGCCGGGCCCACACCACCTGCGCCGCGATCTCGCCCGCGGTCAGGTTGTTGCGAAGACCCATCTGGCCCGTCGCACAGAACGTGCACCCCATCGCGCAGCCGGCCTGCGACGACACGCAGACCGTGACGCGATCGCGATAGCCCATCAGCACCGCCTCGATCACGTGGGTGCCACCGAGCTTGAGCAGCGCCTTGCGGGTCGCTCCCCGGTCGGCGGTCCGCTCGTCGAGGACCTCGACGCCGATCGGGAGCGCAGCCGTGAGGCGCTCCCGGAGCGCCTGCGAGACGTCGGACATCTCCTCGTAAGTCGCTCCGCGCTTCCAGAGCTGCGTCCAGACCTGCCTGGCGCGGAACGCGGGCTCGCCCCACGCGGCGAGTCGCTCCGCCAGCTCGTCGAACGACAGGTCGTAGACGGTGGACATCGCGAACGAGCGTACGCTGAGCGGCGCCATGACCGTCCGCCGGATCGAGCTGGAGCATCCCGTCGATCTTCGACGGACGATCTTCCCGCTGCTCCGTGGGACCGGTGACCCGACCGCACGGGTCGAGGGCGGCACGGTGTGGCGCGCGGTGCGGACGCCGGATGGGCCGGCAACGATGAAGCTGCGCCAGGCGGCGATCTCCACCATCGAAGCTGAGGCGTGGGGCCCCGGCGCCGAGCACGCGGTCGCCGTCGACGCGCCGGGCGCGGTCGGCTCCTTCGATGACCCGACGTCGTTCGTTGCACGCGATCGCGTGGTCGCGCAGGCGCTGCGCGATCACCGCACGGTCCTGCTCACGCGGGCGGACCCGTTCCCGGTGATGGTCGCAGCGGTCCTGGAGCAGAAGGTCACGGGGACCGAGGCTCGGACCGCATGGCGTCAGGTCGTCCGGATGACGGCGGACGAGGCGCCCGGCGATCACGGCCTCCGCCTGCCCCCCGACGCCGAGCGCGTGGCGTCGATCCCGTCGTCGGAACTGACGCGGCTCGGGGTCACGGGCATGCGCGCGACCACGCTCCGCGAGGTCGCGCGCCATCCGGGGAAGATCGCCGCGCTCGCCGGCGCGCCCCTCGAGGAAGCGCGTTCGTGGCTCCGCAGACTTCCCGGGGTGGGTCCGTGGACCGAGGCCGAGGTGGCGCGGCTCGCGCTCGGCGATCCCGACGCAGTCTCGGTCGGCGACTTCCACCTGCCGAACATCGTCGCGTGGGCGCTCGCCGGCGAGGCCCGCGGCACGAACGACCGGATGCTCGAGCTGCTCGAACCGTACCGCGGGCAACGCGGCCGCGTGCAGGTGCTCCTGGAGGCGAGCGGCATCACGGCTCCGAGGTTCGGCCCGAAGCGGGAACGGCGCACCTTCGTCTGAGCCGGCGACCTATCATCCCGGCGTGTCCGAGCGGTACCGCACGATCATCGAGCCGTTCCGGATCCACTCCGTCGAGCCGCTCCGGTTCCTCAGCGACCAGGAGCGGCGGACGAAGATCCGCGACGCCGGCTACAACCTGTTCAACCTCCACGCCGACGACGTCCTGATCGACCTGCTCACCGATTCTGGGACGGGCGCGATGAGCCGCGATCAGTGGGCGGCGATCCAGCACGGCGACGAGAGCTACGCGGGATCGCCCTCGTGGTTCGTCTTCCTCGAAGCGGTGCAGGAGCTGTTCCCGTTCCCGCACGTGATCCCGACGCATCAGGGGCGTGCTGCCGAGAAGATCCTGTTCTCCGCGATCGCCGGCCCTGGGAACGTCGTTCCGAACAACACGCATTTCGACACGACGCGTGCGAACGTCGAGTTCACGGGGGCCGAGGCGGTCGACCTCGTGATCCCCGAG
>VAYF01000210.1 GCA_005883885.1 Actinomycetota bacterium
TTGTCCCAGGTCCCGCGGATGTCCTCGGGCAGGTCCTCCCAGTTCTGGGCCTGCTTCTCCGTGGAACGGATGAAGTAGTAGATGTTGTCGAAGTCGATGCCGGACAGGTCCGCCCCCCACCACGGCATGGGGCGCTGTTCGAAATGCTTCAGGGCCTTCAGCCGGCGCTTGCGCATCCAGTCCGGCTCGGACTTGCGCGCGGAGATCTCCTCGACGACCGCTTCGGACAGCCCGCGCTTGGGCTCGAAGACGGAGTTCGACTGGTCCTTCCAGTCGAACCGATATCCCTTGCTCAGCTCTCGGAGGTGCTCCTCTTGGCTAACGACCACGCCGTGATCCCCCTTCATATCGACCGGACGGATGCCCCCGCCGATCACGCTCCAAAGTCTACTCCAGGGGTCGGATTCGCGACCCCGGTCGCGTCGTGCTGGGAACGGGTCTCCCGTGGTGCGTGACGCCCATCTGCACGGCACGTGCGCTCGGCGTCGTGGATCACGCTGGGGCTCGTCGCCTCACCAACCTGCTCTTCGGCGTCCGCGAACGCCTGAGCGCCGACCCTCAGCCGACCGGGGTCGGGGCCACCACGTCGTGCAGACGGCCATCCCGGACGTCGTACACGTGCCCTGACACCGTCACGCCATCCGGGAACCCTTTGGTCCCCCGGATCGCGTCGACGTCGTCGCGAGAGCTCTGCTCCGGATCCGCGAAGCTCAGGAACTCCATGTCGACCTCGACCCCGCCCTGATCCCGGATCATGTCTCGCAGCACGGGGTCGGTGAACTTCGTCATGCCGCAGTCCGTGTGATGGATCACCGCGAACTCCCGCGTCCCGAGGAGCCAGCTGCTGATCAGCAGCGAACGGATCGCGTCCTCGGTCGCGCGGCCACCCGCGTTCCGGATCACGTGCGCGTCGCCGAGGTCGAGCCCGAGCGACCGCGCTGGATCCAGTCGCGCGTCGATGCATGTCAGGACGACGAGCGGTCGCGCCGGCGGGATCTCGAGATCGCCTTCGTCGAACCCCTCCGCGAACGTGGCGTTCGCCTGCTTGAGTCGATCGACCTCCGACATGTCTCCTCCTCACCCCAGCTCGACCGGCGCACCGACGAGCGACCCGTACTCGGTCCAGGATCCGTCGTAGTTCTTGACGTTCGGATACCCGAGCAGCTCCTGCAGCGCGAACCAGGTGTGGGAGCTGCGTTCGCCGATCCGGCAGTAGGCGATGACGTCGCGGTCGGCGGTGATCCCCTCGGCCTCATACAGCGCCTTGAGTTCATCCGCGCTCTTGAAGGTGCCGTCGTCGTTCGCGGCCTTGACCCACGGGATGTTGGCCGCCCCGGCGATGTGCCCGGGCACCTGGGCCTGCTCCTGTGGGAGATGGTCGGGAGCGAGCTTCTCGCCCCGGTACTCCTCGGGCGAGCGGACGTCGACGAAGCCCGTCGCCGACCCGACCTTCGAGATCACTTCGTCGCGGAGGGCGCGGATCTGGGGTCGCTCATCGCCCAACAGCACGTGATCCGATGGCTGGTGGCTCGGTACGTCCTGGACCAGCTCGCGGCTCTCCAGCTCCCACTTCTTCCGGCCGCCATCCAGCAGTTTCACGTCGTCGAACCCGCGGAGCTTCAGCAACCAGTAGGCGTACGCCGCGAACCAGTTGTTGTTGCCGCCGTACAGCACGACGGTCGTCCCCGACCCCACCCCGGCGGCTGAGAGGAGCTGGGCGAAGCCGCCCTGATCCAGGTAGTCACGACCCACCCGCGTGTGGAGATCGGTGGTCCAGTTCCATCCGACGGCGCCTCGGACGTGGCCCTTCTCGTAGGCCGTGGTGTCCTCGTCGACCTCGATCACGCGCACATCGGGGTCGTCCAGGTGGTTATCGAGCCAATCGGTCGAGACCAAGACGTCGGGATTGGCGTAGTCACTCATCGGATCCTCCTTCAGGGCTGTACAGGTGAGGAACGTCGCTCGGCGAGGAAGGGGGTGGTCGCGTCAAGCGCGACAACACAGGCGCGATGGGATCATGAGTCCCACGACTCCACGAACACGGGTGCGGATCACGATCCCCCCTGTCGGCCGACGGCATCGTTGTACTCGTGTTGCACCTGCAACGTCAACACCGGATGGTGGATCGCGGCCCTCGTCTTGAGCGTGCTGCTGATCATCGGGATCGCAGGCCATGCCTACCTTGACCACTATCAGCCGCTCGCGCCCGGAGCCCTTGGCCGGAGCGATACCGCTTATGAAGATGGCGCTCCATTCTCCTACGCGTACTGGCTCATCAACCAGGGCAGCCTTCCTGTCACCGTTACGAGCGTCACGCCTCCCGATCGGGCATCGTGGTTCGAGGGGGATTCAGGGGTTGCGTCGATCTCTCTCGGGGCACGGGTGAGACATCCGTCCAGCGGTTCGTCGCCTTCCGCGCGTACGGCGTTTCGAGGACAGCATGGATCCCGATGAGCGGTTTCGCGATCAGCTCTCCGAAAGATCGTCCGGGTCGGGACTAACCCCCCGGTTTACGCCAGCCACGCGATCAAGCCGTCCGGAACCTTGGTGGCCTAGAAGATGCCGAGCGCTGCCTTCGCCTGATCTGGTCCTCGATCAGCGGCCCGATGGGACACCCCATCGTGGTGAGGCTGTACGTGATATCCACGTCCCCGCCCTCGTCCACGTCAACGCTGTAGACGAGGCCGAGGTCCACGATGTTGATACCGAGCTCAGGGTCGTAGACCTGCATCAGTGCCTGCAGGATCCGCTCGCGGAGATCGCCCTCGGGAGCTTCTTCCGCTGCAACAGGGCTCTGCGTCTTCACATCCTGCTCATCCATCGGATCGCTCCCACCCTCGTCGTTCTTGTCGGCCATTCGTCCGGCACGGAAATTTCGGCACTATGCTTGCCTCAACGATACCGCCCCTTCCGTCGAGGAGACCGATGTCGATCCGCGCCCTCATCGTTGATGACCACCCCGTCACGCGGGAAGGGCTCCGAACCGCCCTGGAGCTCTCCGAGGATGCCGTGGTCGTCGTCGGGGAGGCTGGGAGCGGGGAGGAGGCCGTCGAGCAGGCCCGGGAGCTGACGCCCGATGTCGTGTTCATGGACGTCCGCATGCCCGGGATGGACGGCATCGAAGCGACCCGACGGATCCGCGAGGCGTCCCCCGAGACCAAGGTCATCCTGATCACGATCGACGAGTCACGTGGGGCCATCTCCGAGGCGATCCAGGCGGGAGTATCGGGCTACCTGCTCAAGGATGCCTCCCCGGATGCGCTCGTCGACGCCGCACGGAACGCCATCGAGGGCAACGCGGTGATCCACCCACAGCTCACGAAGACGTTCATCGAGGAGGCCCAGGCGGTCGGCGACGAGCCGAAGACCGCCCCGCTGTCCAAACGCGAGCGCGAGATCCTCCAGAAGGTGGCCGACGGCGCGACCACCCGCCAGGTCGCGACCGAGCTCGGGATCTCCCCCCACACGGTCAAGACCCATCTCGAGCGCATCTTCGAGAAGCTGGCCGCCAACGACCGGGCCCAAGCCGTCGCGATCGCGATCCGCACCGGCATCGTCCACTGATCGCGGCTGCGGCTGGGCCGTTCGACCCCCCGACGTAGCTCGCTCAACCTCCGAGAGGGTCGGCCGATATCCCCAGCAGATGGCCACCGTTCTGCTCTTCGACTCGGCGGACGAGGTCGCACGCCTGCAGTACCACATGCTCCATGCAGCGCCCGATCTCCAGATCGAGGTCACGTCCGACGCCTTCCGTGCGGTCGAATCGACCGCCAGGTCGCGTCCGGACGTGGTCGTGGTCGACCTGGGTTTGGAGGGCCCGACCGGCCCCGAGCTGGTCCGACGCCTGTGCGCCTCTTCCCCGACGACGAGCGTGGTCGCTCGGTCGACGGCCCGCGATCCCCAGCGCATCGCGGAGACCCTCGCCGCCGGCGCCGCCGGATACGTCCTGCGGGAAGAAGGTCCCGAGGTCGTCCTCGGAGCGGTCCGAGCCGCCCTCGGCGGCAGCGTCGTCCTCTCGGCGATGGTCGCGACGGCGTTCGGGGCCGAGGTCGCTCGCACCGTGGTTCGCGCGATGGAGCTCGAGACGGAGCTCGACGAGCTGCGAGCGAACGTCTCCCAGGGCACGTCGGCCAAGGCGGATTTCCTGGCGAACATCTCCCACGAGCTGCGGACCTCGGTGACGGTTGCCAAGGGGATCGCCTACGTCCTGCGGAATCCGAACGTCCCGCCCGAGGAGCGGGAGCAGTTCATCGAGCAGCTGCAGTCTTCGTTGGACAGCCTGATGCAGATCGTCGACGAGATCATCACGATCGCCGAGCTGGAACGGGGTACGTTCGCCCTCGAGGTCGCCAACGTGGATCTCGGTCCCCTCGTCCGCCACGCGGTCGACGAGGTGTCCCGGTCCTACCCCTTCGTTCCGATCACAGCGCAGGTGCCTGACACGTTCCACGCGATCGCGGACGGTGCCCGCATCGGCGGCGTCGTCCGCGAGCTCCTCGACAACGCCTGCCGGTATTCCCCTGCAGGACAGCCGGTCGAGCTCCTCGCCCGCACGCTCGACGAAGGCGTCGTGGTGACGGTGACCGATCGTGGTGAGGGCCTCGACCGCAGCATCACGAACCAGGCATTCGACCAGCCCTTCTCCACGGGCGAGCCGACCCTCCGGAAGGAGAGGTCCGGCCCCGGGGTCGGTCTGCACCTGGCACGCCAGGTCATCCTCGAGCACGGCGGTGTCATGTGGGCAGATCCGTTGCCCGGAGGGGGCACCCGCATCTCGTTCTGCCTCCCGATCCGGGAGGGGCAGCGGCTCGCCGCGCCCCCCGTGGGGGTCTCCTGACCGATCCGCCTGGTGGCGGTGGGCGCCGGAGGAGGCGTATCCTCCGCTCGGGAGAACCACTGGGTGCAGAGAGCGATCCTGGGGTTGGTCGTGATGCTCGCCGCCCTGGAGCGGACTCGTCCCCCACGGATGGCAGGCGATCCCGATGGACGGGCACGACTTCCACGAAGGGTTCGTCGCGTCGCCCCACCCCGACACGTGGCCTGAGATGCGGCCCAGCACGGCCGGGTTGGTAGCCACCTGGGTGGACGCCACCCGGGTCGGCGTCCCGAGCGATCTCTACTACCTCGCGGCGAGCGGCCCCCTGCTCTCCGAGCTCGGGGACCGGGCGGGCTGTTCGTCCTTCGAGAAGATCTTGGCCGACAACGTCCCGGCCTTCTTGCACGGCGCGGCCGATTCCGCCGGCGACTTCGTGGCGCGTGGGGGTGGCGTCTGCCGGCCCGACGGCGGGACGGCGACGCGTTGGTCCTACTTCGTGGCGGCACCGGGATTCGGGCCGGTCGGCCGCCTGGGGATCCCAGGATCGGGTCTGTACGTGATCGTCGCTGCCACCCGCGAGTCGCCGCGCGCGAGAAGGATCCTGTCCCGGCTGCTCGACAACGTTCGTTTCGGACCGGACGGCATCGGGGATTTCGTGCGGGCCTTGCGCCCCGGGATGGCTCTCTAGCGCGGGCTCCGATCCACGAATGGAGGCCGAACGACGGTGGCGGCGCCCCGCCGGCCCCTGATGTCCACCTCGACCTCGGCACCCACGTCGGCGACATCGCCCGGCCACAGGTAGGCGAGTCCGATCCCGGTCTCGAGCAGCGGAGAGAAGGTGCCGCTCGTGACCTCTCCGATCACCAGATCGCCGTTGAACACGGGGTAGTGGGCGCGCGGGATGTGGCGGCGTTCGTGCATGCGCAGCCCCCGGAGCCTGCTGGGGAGTCCCTCACGCTGTTGACGCACCAGCGCCTCCCGGCCGCGGAAGTCCCCCTTGTCCAAGGAGACCGCCCATCCGAGCCCGGCCTCGAACGCCGTGGAGGACTCGAACAGATCCTGCCCATAGAGCGGGTAGCCCATCTCCAGCCTGAGCACGTCCCGAGACGCCAGTCCGCATGCCATCCCTTCGAACATCGCCATCGCATCCATCAGCTGGTGCCACAGTTCGACCGCGATGTCCTCGTAGGTGAACAGCTCGAACCCGACCTCCCCGGTGTACCCGGAGCGCGTCACGATCACCGGGCGCCGGCGGAATGCCGACTCCGCGCACCGCATGAAGCTCAGCTCCCCGGCTTCCGGGAACAGCGAGGTCACGATCGACGGGGAGCGCTGACCCTGCACCGCGAGGAAGCACCAGTCCTGGTGGTACATCAGGTGGACCCGGTCGGGCGCGTCGGCTTCGCCGAGGATCTGCAGCACCCGCTGGGTGTTGGACGCGTTCGGCACGACGAAGTACCGATCCGGGCCGAGGCGGTAGACGATCAGATCCTCGATCACCCCGCCACCCTCGTTCAACACGAGGTTGTACTGAGCCCGACCGACCTCGACGGCGGACACGTCGTTGGTGACGACGCTCTGGAGGAGCCCGAGCGCCCCGGGCCCCGCGACCTCCATCTTGCCGAGATGCGTCAGGTCGAACAGTCCGACGCGCTCGCGGACCGCGCGGTGTTCCGCGAGGGCCCCCTGGTACTCGATCGGCATCAACCACCCGCCGAACGGACCGAGCTTCGCGCCCAGCGCGGCATGCTCCTTCTCGAGCGGCGAGTGCTTGAGCTCATCCGTGGCCTCCATCGGCGGCATCGTACGCGCGGGCAACGGAGCATGTGGCCTGGTCGGGTTGGGGAACGCGGGTAGACTGGCTCTCCGCATGGGCGACCCGTTCGACATCGTCGTAGTCGGAGCTGGCACCGGCGGCTATTCCACCGCCCTGCGTGCCGCGCAACTGGGCAAGCGGGTCGCCATCGTGGAGCAGGACCAACGGCTCGGAGGAACCTGCCTGCTCCGCGGGTGCATCCCGACGAAGGCATTGCTGCAGTCGGCTGCGGTGATGGATACGGTCGAGCGCGCGTCCGAATGGGGGATCAAGGCCGCGGGCGAGCCCGACTGGTCGGCGATCGTCGCATTCGAGGACTCGATGGTCGACAAGCTGGTGAAGGGGCTCACCGGGCTTGTCAGGAGATCACGCCCCGGATCATCACCAGTGACCAAGCGCTGTGGTACGACCACATCCCCGCCTCGGCCGTCGTGATCGGCGCGGGCGCCGTCGGGCTGGAGTTCGCGTCCCTGTATCGATCGTTCGGAGCGGAGGTCACCGTGATCGAGGCGCTGCCGCGGCTGGCCCCGCTCGAAGATGACGACATCTCGACGGAGATCGCTCGAGCGCTCCGCAAGCGCGGCATCACGGCGGCGGCGGGCGCGCTGGTGAAGGAGGTCACCGACACCGGCGACGCCGTCCAGGTGATCTACGAAGCTGACGGCGCTTCCCACGGCGTGACCGCCGACATCTGCCTCGTCGCGATCGGGCGTGAACCCGTGACCTATGGACTGGGGTTGGAAGCGGCCGGCGTCGCGGTCAACGAGCGGGGCTACGTGCAGGTAGACGAGCTCTTGCGAACGACCGCTCCGGGGGTCCTGGCAGTGGGCGACGTGGCCGCGACGCCGTTGCAGCTCGCGCACGTCGCGTTCACGGAAGGGATCGCCGCGGCCGAGCGCATCGCCGGGATCGACGTGCCGCCGATCCAGTACGCGAACATCCCTCGCGTCACGTACTGCACGCCGGAGATCGCCAGCGTCGGCCTGACGGAGGCGCAGGCTCGCGAGACGGGCCGCTCGCTCGTGACCGAGAAGCTCGACTTCCGCGCGATCGGCAAAGCGAACATCGTGGGCGAGGGCGGCTTCGTCAAGGTCGTTGCCGAGGAGGGCGGCGGTCCGGTACTCGGCGTGCATATGATCGGGCCGCACGTCACCGACCTGATCGCGGAGGCGATGCTGATCACGTCTTGGGAGGCGACGGCCGCGGACGTCGCCGCCTTGATCCATCCCCACCCGACCCTGTCCGAAGGGCTCGGCGAGGCGATGCTCGCGCTCGCCGGCAAGGCGCTGCATTCCGCATGAGGAGGACCGTGGCAACCAAGGTCGAGCCCGACGCCGAAACAGCCGGTCGACCGCTCCCCGACGACCGGCTGAAGGAGATCCTGTACTTCTTGAAGCTGGCTCGCTACTTCGACGAGCGGATGGAGGCCCTCTACCGGCAGGGCCGGCTGCCGGGGGCGATCTATTCCGGACGTGGGCAGGAAGGGACGCACGTCGGGGTCGCGTACGCGCTCGAAGCCGAGGACTCCCTGTTCCCGACGCACCGGGACCTCACGGCCCAACTGACGAAGGGCCTCGAGCTCAAGCGCGTCATGGCGCAGTTCTGGGGCAGGATCGACGGGTACCTGCGTGGCCGGGACGGCAACAGTCACATCGGCGACTGGTACGGCCACCGAACGTACGCCGTGATGTCCCACCTCCCGATCGCGTACCCGGTCGCGTGCGGCGCCGCGCTCGCGTATCAGCGAGCGGGCAGCGGTCACGTCGCCCTGGCGATCTGCGGCGACGGCGCCACGTCGAACGGCCGGTGGCATGAGGCCCTGAACATCTCCGCCGTGTTCCGCCTTCCGGTCGTGTGGGTCGTGAACAACAATCAGTTCGCCTACTCCACGCCCAACGCGAAGGAGTTCGCCGTCCCCACGATCGCCGAGCGTGGCGCCGCGTATGGGATCCCCGGGGTCCGTGTCGACGGCACCGACGTCCTCGAGGTCTACGGCGTCGCCCGAGAGGCGGTCGAGCGAGCCCGACGCGGCGACGGACCCACGCTGATCGAGGCGGTCTCGCTCCGCTGGCGAGGACATGCCGGCCACGACCCGGCGAAATACGTGCCGCGGGAGCTGCTGGAGCACTACATGCTCTCCAAGGATCCCGTGAAGAACTTCGAGCGATACCTGAAGGATCAGGGCGTCGTCACGGACGAGGACGTCGCGAACATCCAGGCGCGGGTGGATCGCGAGTTCGACGAGGGTCACGAGTACGCCCTCGCATCGCCGTTCCCCGAGCCCGGAGACGTCACGAAGGGTTGGTGGGTCGAGGACGGCTACTGGGTCGGGGAGCCCGGCCGCGCCGGCGGCACGGAGGCGAGCTGATGGCGACCCAGCAGGTTGAAGCCGGCGCGGCCGGGCACGGCGCAGAGCCGCGGGGCAAGCGCGGCGAGGACGGGCAAGCCACCTACCTGATCGCCATCGCGGAGGCGCTCTGGGAGGAGATGGAGCGCGACGAACGCGTGTTCATGCTCGGCGAGGACATCGGTGTCTACGGCGGCGCCTTCAAGGTCACGGAGGGGTTCATCGAGCGGTTCGGGCCCGAGCGCGTGATGGACACCCCCATCGCGGAGGAGACGATCGTCGGGATGTCGGTCGGCGCCGCGATGGAGGGCCTCCGTCCGGTGGCGGAGTTCCAGTACGCCGATTTCATGTCGAGCGGCTTCGACGAGATCACGACCGTGTTGTCGCGCTACCACTATCGTGCCGGGGTGCCGCTCCCGGTCGTGCTGCGCGGACCGAGCGGCGGCGGCGTGCGCGCGTCCAGCTTCCACTCGATCAATCCCGAGCCGTGGTACGCGTACGCGGGCGGGATCAAGATCATGTGTCCCGCCTTCCCCTCCGACGCGAAGGGCCTGCTCAAGTCGGCGATCCGTGACGACAACCCGAGCATGTTCCTCGAGCACAAGTGGATCTACCGCCGGATCAAGGAGCAGGTCTCGGAGGATCCCGAGTTCCTCGTTCCGATCGGAGCGGCGGACGTCAAGCGAGAAGGTTCGGACGTCTCGATCATCACGTACGGCGCGATGGTGCACAAGGCGCTCGAGGCCGCGGAAGCGCTCGCACAGCGTGGCATCTCGGCGGAGATCGTCGACCTCCGCACCGTGTATCCGCTGGATGAGGAGACGATCCTGCGGTCGATCGAGAAGACGTCACGCGCACTCGTCCTGTACGAGTCGTACCGGTTCCTGGGGATCGGGACGGAGGTCGCGGCCGTGATCGCGGAGAAGGCCTTCGAGCACCTCGACGCGCCGGTCGTGCGGCTTGCTCCGCCCAACGTGCCGGTCCCGTTCTCGCCTCCGCTGGAAGATGCCTTCCTGCCCCAGATCGCCGACATCGAGGCGGCCGTCGACCGGCTGGCCGGCTGGTGAGGAGGACGATGTGACGTCGATCCAGATGCCGCAGCTCGGCGAGACGATCGTCGAGGGCACGATCTTGAAGTGGCTGAAGCGCGAAGGGGACTCGGTCGATCGGGACGAGCCGTTGTTCGAGATCTCGACGGACAAGGTCGACACCGAGGTGCCCTCGCCGGTAGCCGGCACGGTCCGGAAGATCCTGGTCGAAGAGGGCACGACGGTTCCCGTCGGGACGGCCTTGATGGAGATCGACGAGGCGGGGGCGGCTGCCTCAGGCGTTGCCTCCGGTGACGCGGCTTCCTCACCCGATCCGTCGGCCGCGGAGCCTGCGGAAGCTGCTCCGGAACCCTCGGCGACCCCGGCCCCCTCAGAGGGATCGTCAGCCACGCCACCTGCGGCGGCTCCCTCCACCTCGGTGGCTCCGGCTGCTGCGGCTATGGCAACCGTGCCCGACCGGGGCCCGCGTTCACAGATCCTTTCCCCGCTCGT
>VAYF01000211.1 GCA_005883885.1 Actinomycetota bacterium
ACTACTGCGACGGCGCTCGTGCGGTGGGGCTCGACACGCGCCTGATCATCCGGCCCGGCGCGCATCCCCCGGAGGGTTTCGCTTCATCGACGAACGGACACCGCGTGATCACGGATCTCACCGCGCTGCTGGGCTGAGATCACGGCGAGAGGAAGACCGAGAGGATCGCGGCGTACAGACATGCCGCCGCACCGATCGTCGCGGCGTGCCAGATCTCGTGGTAGCCGAACGTCCGCGGCCAGGGGTTCGGCCGATGGAGGGCCAAGACGAGCGCACCACCCGAGTACAGGAGACCCCCCACCACCATGAGCGCGAGCTCGGTGGTCGTCAGGGTGCGCACGAGGGCGGGGAACACGATCACAGCGACCCAGCCCAAGCCCAGGTACAGGAACCCGGACAGCACGTGGAGGTCGACCCGGTAGAGCTTCGTCGCGATCCCGATCGCGGCGCCGGTCCACACGATCGCGAGCACGACGATGGTCGCCGCGCCGTGGAGCACGAGCAGACAGAACGGCGTGTACGTGCCCGCGATCAGCACGAAGATCGTGGCGTGATCGAGCGTTCGCATGCGCTCGCGCCCGACCTCGCTCCACATCCCCACGTGGTACGCGGCGCTCACCCCGAACTGGGACGAGAGCGCGAGCCAATAGATCGCCGCCGCGACCACCGCCTTCGGACCGGTGGCCTTCACGACGAGCAGGAACCCCGCGGGGATGGACACGAAGAACGCGGCCTCGTGCAGGCGGCCGCGGAGGCGCGGCTTCGGCCGGTCGGACCGGGATCCCTTCGCTCCGGAACCCACCTCTCGAGGCTACGCTCCCGGCCCCCTATGCTGGTGTCCTCATGTTCGGTCATCGGCGGCCGCCGCTGAGCACGCTGGTGACGGCTGCGGCTTTCGGCGCGGTCGCCGGCCACGCCGTCACCTACATGGTCGCGATCCCGGATCCCTTGACCCGTCAGCTCTTCCTCGCGGCGACGGGCCACGGGTACCTGCCGGCCGTCGTTCCCGCCGCCTTGATCCTGGGCATCTTCGCCGCGCTCTCGACCGTGATCCGGCACCTCGGCGGCGACCGCGAGAGCTCCGCAGACCGATGGACCTGGGGTCGCACGATCGGGACCCTCGGCCTCCTCCAATGCGGCATCTTCCTCACCCAGGAAACCATCGAACGGATCGCGGTCGGCGCTCCCCCGGAGACCCTCTTCCGCGATCACGTCCTTCCGATCGGCCTGCTCGTCCAGATCGTGGTCGCCGTCGTGGTCACCCTGGTGCTGTTCGCCCTTGCGCGAACGGTCGAGGCGGTCGTCGCTGCCCTCTCGCGACGGGGCCCGGCCCCGCGCGAGGGCCGGTCCCTCGCACCGGTCCCCATGAGCGGTCTCCGCTCCCGCCTGGTGGCCGTCGCCGGCTCCATCCGGGCACCGCCCGCGATCGCGTCCTCCTCGCTCGTCTGAGCGCACACCGTCACGGCGGCGTTGCCGCTCATCTCGTGGAAGGATCGCTATGAAACGTGTCATCACGCTGCTGGTGCTCGGTGTGTCCATGGTGGGAGCGGCCGCGGTCCTCGCGCCGGCCGCCTCGGCGCACGAAGCCCGCACCGTCAACGGCTACCACTGGCTGGTGGGGTTCGGCGACGAGCCCACGTACGCCGGCTTCCAGAACTTCGTGGTCCTCTTCCTGAACACACCCAGTGGCAAGCCCGTGCTGAACATCGGGAACGAGCTCCATGTCACGGTGGAGACCGGGAGCGCCAAGCGGAAGTTCAACCTCGAGCCCTCGTTCGACCCAGACTCCGGCCTCGGGACCAAGGGGGAGTTCGACGCGTTCTTCATCCCGACCACCCCGGGCCCGTACACGTTCCATTTCACCGGGAACCTCGGTGGGCCGGTCGACCAGAGCTTCACATCGGGGCCGAAAACCTTCGCCACCGTGGAGGACCCCTCGCAGATCCAGTTCCCGGAGCAGGTCCCGTCCACGTTGGAGCTGAGCCAGAAGCTCGACCGGGAGATCGCCCGGACGACCGCAGCGATCGCGGCCGCCCAGAGCGGCGCCGAGAGCCACGCGAACAGCAAGGCGAACACCGCGCTCATCGTCGCCATCGTTGGGGTCGTGCTGGGGCTCGCGGGGCTCGGGTACGGCATCGCAACGAGCCGTAAGCGGGCCTGAGGATGATGCGGCGCTTCTTCGTCTCGGCGCTCATCGCCGTCGCGGCGTCGGTCATGCTGCCCGGCGTCGCCGGCGCGCATGCGCTCCTGAAGTCTTCCGTCCCGGCGGCGGGGGCCGATCTGAAGGAGGCGCCGCACCAGATCCTGCTCACGTTCACCGAGCCGCCCGACCCCACGTTGTCGCTCGTCACGCTCGTGACGTCGAGCGGAGCGACCGTCGATACCGGCAAGGCCCAGGCCGTGCCGGGCGCGCCGACGGAGCTTCAGCTGAGCGTGCCCCAGATCCCCGATGGCGTCTACACGGTGAACTGGCGGACGGTGTCGAAGACCGACGGCCACGTGACCGGCGGCTCGTTCGCCTTCGGGATCAACACCGTCGCCTCCTCGTCGACGTCGAGCACGACGATGTCCCGTTCCCCCTCCCCGACCGCTTCGGCGCTCGTGAGCCGATGGCTGCTCTTCGTCGGTCTCGCTCTCATGGTCGGGGGCGCCGCGGTGCGGACGCTCGTGCGGCTCGAGCCGTCGCGACGAGCGGTCAGGACGCTCCTGCCGAGTGGGTTGGCGTTGGCTGCCGTCGGGCTGGTGGGTTCCTACGCTGCGGAGGCGCACGCGATCGGCGCGTCGCTCTCGGCGCTCGCGAAGACCTCCACCGCCAGACCGGACGAGTTCCTGGGCGCGGCGATCGTCGTGCTCGCCGTGATCGTTGCGGCTCTCGCCCGGCGAGACACCCGCGGCCTCTGGCTCGCGCTCGGCGCGGCGGGGATCCTCGCGATGCTGATCCACGCGCTCGGGAGCCATGCGGACAACCCTTCGCGATGGCGCTGGTTCAACCTCGGCGTCGAGTGGGCGCACCTCGTGGGCGTCGGGATCTGGATCGGCGGGCTCGTGTGGCTGTTCGTGGCGATCCGGGGCGGAGCGGATGACGATCCGACGCGACGTGAGGGCTCGCTCTGGTCGACGAGCTTCGGGAAGACGTTGCTCGTGAAAGGTGCTCTCTTCGGCGTGTTGCTCACCTTCGGAGCCCTGAACCACTACCGGCTCGTCCCCAGGATCCGCGCCGAAGGAACCGGGACCGGGGCGCTCGCGCGGTCGGTGCGGGTGGAGATGGCGGTCGCCGCGGCGACGATCTTCGCCGGGGTCCTGCTCAGCCAGCTCCCGCCGGCGTCCTATGCCTCCACCCCGTTGGCACCGTCCCAAGGCGCGATCGTCGTGACGGGCTCGGACTTCGGCACGACGGTGCGGCTGCAGCTGCAGATCTCGCCCGGCGTGATCGGCTCGAACACGTTCGACGCGCAGGTCGTCGACTACGACACGGGAGCTCCGGTGAGTGTGCGATCCCTCGTGTTGAACTTCACGCTCCCGTCCAACCCCGACATCGGGGGATCGAGCCTCAGCCTGAAACGTTCAGGTTCCGACTGGAAGGGAACGGGCACCAACCTGTCGCTGACGGGCACGTGGTCGATCTCGGCCGTCGTGCAGGAGCGGACGGGCGCGGTGAGCATCCCCTTGAAGGTGACGCCGAAGCTTCCTCCCGAGCAGATCTCGACGATCGCGGGGAACCCGACGCTGTACACGATCACCCTCGGTGGGGGCCTGACCGTGCAGACCTACGTCGACCCCGACACCGCGGGCGTCGCGAACGTGCACTTCACGTTCTTCCAGT
>VAYF01000212.1 GCA_005883885.1 Actinomycetota bacterium
AGCCGGATCGCCCACAGCAGTCGGAACGTCTCCTCGAGCGCTTCGCGGGATCCTTCCGAGATCTGACCGGTATCGCACGCCGCGCGCAGCCGCTCGAGCGTGCCCTTGTCGCTCCTCCCGGTGCGGATGTCGTAGGCGCGGGCGAGGTTGGTGACGATCGTGATGCCCCCGTGCTTGATGTCCAGCCGCCCCGCGTGCTCGCCCTTCGCCTCCACCACCAGGTCTCGGAAGAACCCGGTCGGCGGCTTCAGATCGAGTGCCCGTCGCGAGAGGTGTCGGACGAACATCGGGTACGCGCGCGGGGCGCTCCGCACCACCTCGTCGAGCGCGGGTTCCGCCTCGAGCGGCCCGGCGATCTGTCGGTAGTCGAAGGCGATCGACGAAAGGATGCTGCCCTCCGAGCCCGGATCCTGCATCCACCCGCGGAACGCCTCGACCCACCCATCGACCGAGCGACGGAGCGCCGGATGCTCGGCCATCGCGTTCCCGTGGCACCGATGGATCCCCGCCTCTTCGAGTCCATCCGTCACCCCGCGTGCGAGCTCGGCGAAGTACGGGTCGACGTCCTCGTCCGCACGAGCGCCGGGCTCCAACGCCAGCGCATGATCCTGATCGGTGAACATCGCTTGCTCGCGACGTGCTTCGCTTCCCAGCGCCAGCCATGCCCAGGGGACCGGTGGCTCGCCGAGCCGAGCGATGCCGAGCTCCACGAGCCGCCGCGAGAGGGCGTCGATCGTCACCGCGATCACGTGTCCGATGTCGACCGGATCGACGCTCGTGCCGACGAGCGTCGCGACCGTCTCCGGGAGGTCGCGCGCCGCTGCGACGGCGGCGCCGTGGTCCGGCGCACGTTCGATCGCGCTCTTGAGGACGAACGGGGACCGCTGGGCCAGGCCGAGCAGGTCGGTGTCGGTGACCATCCCGATCACCGTGCCGGTGCCGTCGGTCACGGGGAGATGGTGGATCCCTCGTTCGAGCATCCCGAGGAGCACCTCCGCGACTCGGGTCTCGGCCGGAACGGTGACGATCGGGCTCGTCATCACTTCCGTCACGAGGGTGTCGGCGGTGCGCCGGGCCGCGAGGACCCGCGAACGCAGATCGCGGTCGGTGACGATCCCCCAGTCCTCCCCGAGGGGGATCAGGAGCGAGGACACGCGCTCCTCGGTCATCAGCGAGGCGACCTGGACGACCGTCGCGTCCGGTGGCGCCGTCACGAGCGGGCGTCGCACCTGCGCGCCGACCCGGGTGAGCAGGTCCGGCATCTCGGTCGGCGAGACCGTCGGGTCCAGACGTCGGCGCGCCACCGAGGCGAGGAACCGAGCACCGCCGGCGCCCTGGAGGAGCTCCTCGGCGAGATCCCGCGGGATCAGGTAGCAGAGGGTGTCCTCGGCCGTGCGAACGCTCGCGACCGGTCCTTGCCCCGAGACGAGCGAGAGCTCGCCGAAGATTTCCCCCTCACCGATGAGATCGACCAGACGGCCCTGGTCGAGGATCTCGACCGCTCCCTTGCGCACGACGTAGAGGTATGCCGCCGGCTCGCCGGACCGCTCGAGGATCGTGGTGCCGGCCGGGAAGAACTCCACCTGCGTGGCGGAGGCGATCCGTCGCAACTGGTCGCCGTCGAGCCCGTCGAAGGGCGGGTACGCGGCGAGGAACCCGGCGACGTCCATCGCTCTGGATTATGCGGTCCTGAGCTGGGGATGATGGCTCGCCGTACACTGACGCTTCGTTCCGTTCGACCCTCGCCGGAGGCGCGCCGTGAGTAAGTACGTCTACGACTTCTCCGAAGGCAACAAGGACATGAAGGACCTCCTCGGCGGCAAGGGAGCCAATCTCGCCGAGATGACGAACATGGGCCTCCCGGTCCCTCCCGGTTTCACGATCACGACCGAGGCGTGCTTGCGGTTCCTGCGCGACGGTGGCCCACCGCCCGAGATGCTCCAGGAGGCCGGCGAGCATCTCGGCAGGCTCGAGGAGACGATGGACAAGCGCCTGGGCGATCCCGGAGACCCGCTCCTCGTCTCCGTCCGATCCGGGGCGAAGTTCTCGATGCCCGGGATGATGGACACGGTCCTCAACCTCGGGCTGAACGACCGCTCCGTCGAGGGCCTCGCCACGCAAACGGAGGGCGACGTGCGGTTCGCCCGCGATGCGTATCGGCGGTTCATCCAGATGTTCGGCAAGATCGTGATGGGCGTACCGGCCGAGGCGTTCGAGCGGGCGCTCGACGAGACGAAGGAAGCGAAGTTCGAGGGCGCGCAGGACACCGACCTGGACGCCGACGATCTGGCCGCCCTGATCGACCGGTTCAAGGCGATCTACCGCGAACGCACGAACGAGGAGTTCCCCCAGGAACCGAAGGATCAGCTCCGGCTCGCGATCGACGCCGTGTTCCAGTCGTGGAACGGCAAGCGCGCTCGCGACTACCGCCGACAGAACAAGATCAGCGACGACCTCGGGACGGCGGTCAACGTCGTCGCGATGGTCTTCGGCAACCGCGGAGATGACTCCGGGACGGGCGTGGCGTTCACCCGCGACCCCTCGACGGGGGAGAAGGTGCCGTACGGCGATTACCTCCCCAACGCACAGGGCGAGGACGTCGTCGCCGGCATCCGCAACACCTTGCAGCTCGAGGAGCTCCAGAACCTCGATCCAACCTCGTACGGACGGCTGATCCAGGTGATGGACATCCTCGAGGGCCACTACCGCGACATGTGCGATATCGAGTTCACGATCGAGAAGGGGAAGCTCTGGATCCTGCAGACACGGATCGGGAAGCGGACCGCCCTGGCCGAGTGGGTGATGGCGTACGACATGCTCGAGGAGCAGCTGATCGACCAGGAGACGGCGCTGCTGCGCGTGAACGCCGATCGGCTGGAGGAGCTGTTCAAGCGGCGGGTGAAGGCTGACGGCGCCGCGCCGATCGCGCGTGGCCTGAACGCGTCGCCGGGCGCCGCGACCGGCGCGGTCGTGTTCTCTGCCGACGACGCCGAGGCGCGTTCCAAGGGGGATGGCGAGAAGGTGATCCTGGTGCGCCGCGAGACCACACCCGACGACTACCACGGGATGATCGCGTCACAGGGGATCCTCACGTCGGCGGGCGGCACGAACTCGCACGCCGCCGTGGTCGCGCGTGGCGAGGGCATCCCGGCGGTCTGCGGTGCCGACCAGATCAAGATCGACCTCGCATCCCGTTCGTTCAATGCGAACGGCACGACCGTGAAGGAAGGCGACACGATCACGATCGACGGCTTCACCGGCAACGTCTTCGTGGGCGAGCTGCCGCTGGAGGAGTCGGTGCTCGAGAAGGCTCGCGCCGGCGACGCCGAGGCGCGCGAGGACGAGATCTGGAAGGCCTTCGAACGCCTGATGACGATCGCCGATGAGCGGCGGCGCTTGCGAGTGCGCGCAAACGCGGACACGCCCGACCAGTCCGCGAACGCACGCGCCCGGGGCGCGGAGGGCATCGGCCTGTGCCGCACCGAGCACATGTTCCTCGGCGAGGAACGCGTCGACGCCGTGCGCCAGATGATCTTCGCGGAGACCGACGCCGAAGAGGAGGCCGCGTACCAACGGCTGCTGCCCCTCCAGAAGGGAGACTTCGACGGCATCTTCAAGGCCATGGACGGGCTGCCGGTGACCGTCAGGCTGCTCGATCCGCCCTTGCACGAGTTCCTGCCGGATCTGACGACGCTCTCGGTCGAGGTGGCGCTCGGACAGGAGCGGGGTGAGGACGTCGGCGAGAA
>VAYF01000205.1 GCA_005883885.1 Actinomycetota bacterium
GCACGCCGATGTCTCCCGGGAGGCAGATGCGCGGGCGATGGTGGCGGACGCGCTCGAGCACTTCGGGAGGCTCGACGTGCTCTACAACAACGCCGGCGTGATGCTGCCGGAGGACGGTTCGGTGGACACCACCGACGAGTCGATCTGGGATACGACGCTCGCCGTCAACGTGAAGGGCGTCGCGTTCGGCTGCAAGTACGGGATCCCGGCGATGCTCGCGACCGGCGGAGGATCCATCATCAACGTCGCGTCGTTCGTCGC
Organism: Actinomycetota bacterium; assembly: GCA_005883885.1. Classification (GTDB taxonomy): domain Bacteria; phylum Actinomycetota; class UBA4738; order UBA4738; family HRBIN12; genus AC-51. Next base: position 262 of record VAYF01000205.1, read on the forward strand.
GTGGATGGGCGCGGCCACGTCGCAGACGGCGTACACGTCGTCGAAGGGCGCGGTGCTGGCCATGACGCGCGAGATCGCCGTGGAGTACGCACGCCGAGGCATCCGGTGCAACGCCCTGTGTCCGGGACCGATCGAGACGCCGCTCCTGATGCAACTCCTGTCGGACGAGCAGAAGCGCCAACGCCGGTTCGTCCACATCCCGATGGGACGGTTGGGTCGGGCGGAAGAACTGGCGAACGCCGCGCTGTTCCTCGCGAGCGACGACGCGAGCTTCATGACGGGGGCGTCGTTGATCGTCGACGGGGGCATCACCGCCGCGTACGTCACCCCGGAGGACTGAGGAGGATGCGCGACGTGGGATCGGACCGCGACCGGTTCGCTCAAGCGGTCTTCGCGTCGTCGCTCGGCTACTTCGACATCCTATCGATCCATCTCGGCCTCAGGCTCGGTCTCTACCGCGCGCTGACCGACGGCGGCGCGATGACGTCGGATGAGCTCGCGGGCGCAGCCGGGGTCGCCGAGCGCTACGCGCGGGAATGGCTCGAGCAGCAGGCGATCCGGGCGATCGTGCGGGCCGACCTGGGCGCCGACCCCACCCGTTTCACGTTGCCGCGTGGGCATGCGGAGGTCCTGCTCGACGGCGACTCGCTTTCCTTCATGGGGGCGAGCGTCGGGCAGCTCATGAGCCTCCCGGACGCGCTCCTCGCCGTGGAGGACGCGTTCCGAACCGGGGGCGGCGTCCCGTACGAGGCGTACGGCAAGGAAGGCGTGGAGGGTCAGGGCGCGAGCAACCGCCCGACCTTCCTGATGACGCTCCCGAACGAGTGGCTGCCGGCGATCGGCCCGATCCACGACCGCCTCAGCGCCGGCCCCGTGCGGGTCGTCGACGTCGGTTGCGGGACGGGTTGGTCCTCCATCGCGATCGCGCGCGCGTATCCGTCGGCCCAGGTCGACGGGTTCGACCCCGATGAGATCTCGATCCAGATGGCCCGCGACCACGCGGACGAAGCCGGGATCTCCGATCGCGTGCGTTTCCATCGCGAGGACGCCGCGGAGCTCACCCGCCACGGACCGTTCGAGGTCGCCACGGCGTTCGAGTGCATCCACGACATGGCGCGACCCGTCGAGGTGCTGCGTGCCGTCAGGGAGGCCATCGTGGATGACGGCGCGATGCTGATCGTGGACGAGCGGACGAGGGACGTCTTCTCCGGGGACCCCGACGATCGCGAGGCCTACTTCTACGGCTGGAGCGTCTTCGATTGCCTGCCGACCGGGATGTACGAACAACCGTCGGCGGGAACCGGCACGGTCATGCGGCCGTCCACGCTCCGTCGTTACGCCGATGAGGCTGGCTTCACGCGGTTCGATGTGCTACCCATCGAACACGACGCGTTCCGCTTGTACCTCTTGCAGCCCTAGACGGCGCGCGGTCAGGCGTTGAAGACGGGCCGGAGCGCGTCGTACACGCTTCGGTAACGACCGTACGCATCTTCGTAGAGGTCTCTCGTGGCATGGTCCGGCTCGTGCACATCCGGCCGGTAGGAGACGAAGGCATCGACCGCATCCACGATCGAGTCTCGAACCCCTGACGCGACGGCCGCGAGGATCGCGGCGCCGGTCGCCGTCGTTTCGATCGAGCTGGGAACCCGGACGGGGAGGCCGGTGACGTCGGCCTTGATCTGCCGCCACAGCGGGCCCTTCGCCCCCCCGCCCACGATCGTGAGCCGTGCGACTTCGAGTCCGGTGTTCTTCATCGCGTCGAGGATGTCCCGGAGGGCGAAGGCGCTTCCTTCCAAGATCGCGCGCGTCATGTGATCACGCGTATGCGCGAGCGTGAGCCCGTAGAAGACCCCCCGCGCCGCTCCGTTCCACTCGGGCGCCATCGCGCCCTGCATGCACGGGAGGAACACCAGGCCCGCCGAGCCGGGCTCCACGTGCCCGGCCTCGCGTGAGAGGAAGTCGTACGCATCCCCCAGGCCGACCGACTCGGCGTCCCGTTCGATCGGGGCGAATTGATCCCGCCACCAACGCAGGTTCCCGCCGGAGACGAATCCGGGGTTCTCGAGCAGCCAGACAGCGGGGTCCGCGTGCGGGTGACACTCCACGAGCATCGTCGGATCCTCGCGCGGCTCCCCGCTCGCGGCGCAGACGGGTTCCGCCGTTCCGACCACGTCGCAGACCTCGCCGGGCGCGAAGACGCCCGCCCCGAGGGTCGCTGCCATCTCATCGCCGCACCCGACCGCGACCACGGTGGAGGGCTCGAGCCCTGTGGCCTCGGCGAACGCGGGCGTGATCCCCGGGATCGCAGCCGTCCCCTCGTCGACCGGCGGCAACATATCCGGATCGATGTCGACAGCCTCGAGGACCTCCTTCGACCACGCACGCGTTCGAGGATCGAGCAGCGCGAGCGACGATGCGTTGGAGTAGTCGACGCGGAGCTCGCCGGTGACGTGGCGGAGCACGTACGAACCCGGCGGCATGAGATGCGTGGTCGCCTCCCAGGAAGCGGGCTCCTCATCTCGGACCCAGAGCGCCTTGAACACGGCATGGGACGAATCAAGGTTCGCTCCGACGGCTCCGTAGAACGCCGCGCGGCTGATTCGCTCGGCGACCGCCGCCGCCTGGTCCTCGGCCCGCCGATCCATCCAGATCATCGCGGGACGCACCGGGCGTCCCGCCGCGTCACAGGCCACCATCCCGTCGAGCTGCGATCCGAACGACAGGCCGGCGATCGCCGGCGCACCGCCCGGACAGAGCTCGATCAACCTCCGGCACGCCCGCTCGACCCCGGTCGACCATGCCCCCGGATCCTGCTCCGCCCATCCCGGATGGGGGAAGGACAGG
>VAYF01000206.1 GCA_005883885.1 Actinomycetota bacterium
CCGGCAGGCCCCAGACGGCCGCCAGGTTCAGCGCCTCATGGAACGCCCCGATGTTCGTGGCACCGTCACCGAAGAAACAGACGGCGACCTGCCCCGAGCCACGCACCTGGGCCGACCACGCCGCCCCGGCGGCGATCGGCAGATGCGCCCCGACGATCGCGTAGGAACCCATCATCCCGTGCGCGAGGCTGGTGAGGTGCATCGAGCCGCCCTTCCCTCCCATCAAGCCGCCCTCGCGGCCGAGCAGCTCCGCCATCACGGGTGCCATCGGCACGCCTCGAGCGAGGGTGTGGTCGTGTCCCCGATAGGTGCAGAACGTG
>VAYF01000207.1 GCA_005883885.1 Actinomycetota bacterium
TACGGGTTCGTGACGACGAGCTCCTCGGCAGGGAACAGCGTGAGCAGATCGTGACCGTCCTCGGTGACGACGATCTCCTCCTCGATCCGTGCCGCGGAGTGCCCGTCGTCGGCCGGACAGTACGTCTCGAGCGCGAAGACCATCCCTTCCCGCAGCTCGATGGGATGGTCGAGCGAGTTCAAGCGGCTGACGATCGGCCGCTCGTGCAGCGCGAGGCCCAGACCGTGCCCGAACTGCAGCCCGAACGCCTCCATCTCGTCGGCGAATCCGAACTCTGCCGCCGTCGGCCACACGGCCGCAAGCTGGTCCGTCGTGACACCCGGCTTCACGAGGTCGATCGACGCGTCCATCCAATCCCGCGCCTTCACGTACGCGTCCCGCTGGCTGCCGGTCGCGCGCCCGACCGCGAACGTCCGGTAGTAACAGGTCCGGTAGCCGTTGAACGAATGGATGATGTCGAAATACGCCTGCTCGCCGGGCCGGATGATCCGGTCGGAGAAGATGTGGGGGTGCGGGCTGCATCGTTCGCCCGAGATCGCGTTCACGCCCTCGACATCGTCCGATCCCATCCGATACAGGCGGTCGTTCACCATCGCGACGATCTCGTTCTCACGCACGCCGGGCTTCAACGCCTCATAGATGTCCTGGTAGACGCCGTCGACCATCGCCGCAGCCGTCGAGAGCAGCATGATCTCGTCGCGTGACTTGATCTGCCGGGCGTCGAGCATCGTCTGCTGCCCGTCGCGGACATCGACACCCAGGTCGCCGAGGGCGCCCATCATCGGGATCTCCGAGATGTCCACGCCGAGCGGCATATCGCCGACGCCGGCTTCGTCCATGAGTCCCTTCACCTCACGGGCGGCGCGAGCGAAGAAGCCCGCATCCGGCGCGATCGATCCGCGGAGACCGGTCATGCCAGCCCGCGAGTCCTCCGGCCGGAGCCACGGCGAGTGGAGGCGGTGCGCCTTCGCGGCGGACCCGAAGTCCCAGAGCACGGGGTCCGCCTCGCCGGCCAACACCGCGAAGCGCATCAGCTTGTCCCGCGCCCACTCACCGATGTTCGTGCTCGTGAGGTAGCGGATGTTGTTCATGTCGAAGCACAAGAGCGCGCCGAGCTCCGAGGATCTCAGGGCGTCACGCGCACGCGCGAGCCGGTACGTTCGGAGACGGTCGAAGTCGACACGCTCCTCGAAATCGACGTGCATCGTTCCGGGCGCCGGGACGCCGCTCTCGGCGAACTCCGACATCACTCGTCCCCGCGCGCGGCTCGCGCGAGATCGTCGACCGGGTGCAGTCCGTCATCGACGTCGACCCGCTCGGGCGCCAGCTCGAGGCCGGCTCCGGCGGCCTCGAGCAGCAGGAGCGCCGCGAAGTCCTCGTCTCCGTGGCCGTCACTCACCAGGGCGGTCACGATCTCATGCACCGCGGCCGTGATCGGAAGCGGCACGCCGAGATCCCGGCCCGCCTCGAGCCCGAGCTCCAGATCCTTGCGAAGGAGGTGCCCCGTGAAGGTGGGATGGAAGTCCAGGTTCACGAACGCGGGTGTCTTGTAGCGAGTGAACGCTGAGCCCATCACCGAGTCGTTGATGAACGCCAACAGGTCCGAGCGAGCGACGCCCCCGCGCTCGGCCAGCACCGTGATCTCCGCCAGGGATTGGGTCACCACCCCGAGCAGCAGGTTGTGCGCGATCTTCACGAGCCGCGCGACGTCGCCGTCGCCCACGTACGTCACGGACCGTCCGAGTACCTCCAAGTAGGGGCGGGCGGTCTCGAAAGGCTCCCGCGGCCCGGACACGACCAGGCTGAGCATCCCGGCCTTCGCCACCTTCGGGTTGCCGCTGACGGGGGCGGCCAGCATCGGCGTGCCGATCTCTTCGGCCCGGCGCCTGACCTGCCTCGACGCATCAGACGAGACCGTGGAACAGTCGATCAGCAGTCCGGGCCCATGGGAACCGGTCAACAGGCCTGAGGGACCGTCGATCACGGCCAGGAGGTCCGCGTCTCCCCCGATCATCGTGAAGACGATGTCGCGGTCCGCCAGATCCGCGGGGGCTTCCACGGTGGCGGCACCGAGAGCCTCGAGCGGTTCGGTCTTCGCACGCGTCCGGTTGTAGACCGCGAGATCGTGACCGGACCGGAGCAGTCGCTCAGCGAGCACCCTTCCCATCCGGCCGGCGCCGATCCACCCCAGTTTCGTGGAGGTCACGTCGGACAACCAGCACCTCCCGGATCATGAACACCAGTGATGCAAACGATTGCACTCACGATGGCATACGATGGTCGGAGGTGTCAACCGCTCGCGCCGGGTCGAGGCCCGAAGACCCTCGGGCCTACGGCATCCGGGCGACGTACTGGCCCTGGCCCGCGGCGCATCCGCCGAGCAGACACGCCTGATCCCGGAGGTCCGTCCACGAGACGACCACATCGCCGCCCACCGCCGCGATCCCGCTGTAATCGCCGATGAAGCGGGTCGCACGCGGGAAGCCCGGATCCACCGTCACGGCGAACCACGCGTTCCCTTGGGTCGGGTCCGAGAGCACGGACGTCGCCTCCGCCTGGGTGAACGAGAGGGACCCGGGCGACGTCTCCGTCGCGACCGTGTAGCCGTACTCGTGGTTCGCAGCGTCGAAGGACCGGTCGAAGAACCCGACGCGGAGGAAACCACCGCTGTCGTACGCCGCCCACGGCATGAACTGATCGTTCGGCAAGGCGATCGCCGCCGGTGAGCTCCAGGTCGCGCCGCCGTCCCACGTCTGGCTCACGATCACGTCGCTGTTCGTCACGGCCGCGTACGGGTCGGCCGGGACCGGCGCCGACGCGTTCCGGTCGTCGAACCACACCACCGCGAAATGGTTCCCGCTAGTGTCCGTCGGGTCGGCCGTGATGTTGCCCTGCATGAGCAGCCGGAACTCGGAGTCTTGCAATGTCTGGCGGCCGTCCACGCTCACCGGGAAGTCGCCCTCGTTGATCCCGTCGTAGGCCTGCCCGATCAGGTTCGGACCGTCCGCCAGCCTGCCGGTGGTCGGATCCAGCATCACCGAGTAGTGCTTCGTTCGGCCGAGGTTCGTGGCACCGTCGGGTGTGTACTCGTAGGTGTCGTAGAAGGTCGCCAGCACCTCGCCCGACGGCGAGACCGCGATCGCGTTCCCCCACGTCTGGTCGCAGGCGTTGGCCGAGGTGAGCCCCACGCACGTCGGATCGGAGCCCGAGATGTTCGCCGGCGCCGTCCACGTCGCTCCCCCGTCGTGGCTCGCCTGCGCCACCATCGGTGCCGAACGGATGATCACGTGCGGCCCGAACACGTACTCGGTCGAGTGCGCGACCAGGACGTCGGGGAGGTTGCTGCCGGCGTTCCCGAGCGTCGCGAAGTAGACGTTCCCGACGTCATCGAACGCGATCGAGGGGTCGCCGGTGCCCGTGTACCCCTTGAACGGCACCGGATGCGTGGTCCATGTTGCGCCCGCGTCGAACGTGACCTTCGCACGAGAGAACACGTACGCCGCGACCTGCCCGCCGTTCGAGACCTTCAGCTGGTAGTCGTTCGCGCTCGCGACCCAGTGGGCGGGATCGGTGGGATCGACCGCGAGCGCCTCCTCGTTGTGGATCCCGACCCCCGCTTCGCAGTCGATCGGATAGTCGGTGGCGCCTTCGGGCCGCGGGATGCTGCAGATCGGGTTCGGCGGGTTCTTGTAGGTGGCGGCCGCGCCGACGCCGGGAGCGACCGCGGGGGTCGCTTTGGGGCCGCCCACCGGTGATGCGGTAGCGGTCAGCGAGCCGATCGAAGCGACGACGGTGGCGAACGCGAGAACGGTCAGGCCTCGGCGCATGATCCCCTCCCCAAGACGTGCGCGACATGCCCTTACCGGTCCAACCTAGGAGGCGATAGTCGCGGCCGTCAAGCGCGAACCCGATCTTGAGTTCGGGTCCGAACTCAACCCTGGGTTCGCCCGTCCATCGACGACGGCGTTTCCTCCCACGGGTACGCGATCCCAGCGCGATCCGGCCAGCGGATCCCGAGGCTGTCTCCGGGCGCTCGTGGCTCACGGACGTGCAGGCGGCACGGCCCCAGCGGGGTCTGCACCGAGATCTCGAAGTGCGCCCCGAAGAACGAGCAAGTGTCGACCACGCCGGAGAGCGTCGCCTGGTCCGCCGGCGCCGTCTCCAGCTCCTCCGGTCGGAGCATGACCTGCGCCTTGCCTCCTGCTGCGACGCCGGCATCCGACGCGCTGAAGCGTCGTTCACCGACATCGACGTCGGCGCGCCCATCGCCGCAGGCGCGCACGTCGGCGGTGAAGAACGACCCCGCGCCGATGAACCGGGCGGTGAACAGCGTGGCCGGGAACCGGTAGATCGCCTGCGGATCGGCGACCTGCTCGAGTCGGCCTTCGTTCATGACGCCGACCAGCTGCGAGATGCTGAGCGCCTCGTCCTGGTCGTGGGTCACGAACAGGAAGGTCGTGGCCAGCTCCTGATGGATCCGCAAGAGCTCCTCGCGGAGCGCGAAGCGGACGTTGCGGTCGAGCGCACTCAAGGGCTCGGGGTAGCGGCCCGACAGGCTCTCCAGTCTCACGAGTCGCAGCATCTCCGCCACGCGGTCCCGCCGTTCGCGGTCCGGCGGCCGCTCCCGCCTGGCGCCCGTCGTCAGGCCGAATCCGATGTTGTCCGCCACCGTCATGTGCGGGAACAGGGCGTAGTTCTGGAACACCATGTTGAAGGGCCTTCGTTCGGGCGGGCGGCCCGTGATCTCGTGCCCGTCGGCAGACACCGTGCCGGTGTCCGGCCGCTCGAGTCCCGCCACGATCTTGAGGAGCGTGGTCTTCCCGCACCCGCTGGGGCCGAGCAGACTGAAGAAGGAGCCCGGCGGGATCTCCAGGTCGAGGATCTGCAACGCGAGCGTCGAACCGAACCGTTTCGAGACGCCGCGGATGCTGACGGCGCCGGTCGTGCTCATGCCGCCCGCGCCAGTTCCTCGGCGGGCGCCGCCGCCGCCGAGCGGGATGCCCGCGTGCGCTGCCAGATCAAAGTGATCGCCACGGCGAGCCACGGGACGAGCAACAGGATCGTCGCGACCGCGTTCACCGACGGGTCGATCGTGCGGTGCAAACGTGACAGGACGAACAGCGGCAGGGTCTGCGTCGTCCCCGAGGTGAAGTTGGTGATCAAGACCTCGTCGAAGGAGATCGCGAACGCGACCACCATCGCGCCTAGGATCGAGGGCGCGACCAAGTGGAACGTGATCCGGCGCAACACCGTGTGCGGCGTCGCGCCCAGGTCGCGCGCGGCCTGTTCGACCGTGACGTCGTAGTTCCGCAGGCGAGCCCCCACGATCAGGATCACGAACGGGGTGGTCACGATCACGTGTCCGGCGACGATCGTCCACATCGACGGGTCGATCGCGAACGTCTTCATCGCAGCGACCAGCGCGATCCCGATGAACAGCGGCGGGAGCATCACGGGGATCCGTGACCCGCTCTCCAGCATCGAGGCCAGCCGCGAGGGGCGCCGAGCGAACGCGAACGCCGCCGCGGTGCCGACGGCACCGGCGGCGAGAGCGGTCGAGAAGGCGGCGACCGCGCTCGCCTTCAGACCCGAACGGAACGCCTCGTCCCCGAAGATCAGCCGGAACCACCGAAGGGACACGCCGTGCGGCGGCCAGCTCAGGTTCGACCCGCCGTTGAACGCGAACACGAGCACGACGACGAGCGGCAGCCAGATGAAGGCCACGAGCGCGATCACGGCCGCGGTGAGGAGGCGGGAGCGGCCGATCATCGCGTATGCCTCGGGAGCAGACCGCCCGTGCGCATGCCCGTGCGGAGCACGACGACCACGACGGCGAACAGGGCGAACATCACGAACGCCGTCGCCGCGCCGAGGGGATAGTTCAGGGTCGTGCCGAGCTGGTCGGCGATCAGCGTGCCGAACGTCGCGCTGGAGCCGATACCACCGAGGAAGACCGGCGTGATGTAATCCCCCGCCGAGAGGAAGAACACGAAGAGCGTGGCCCCGAACAGTGCGTTACCCGCCAGCGGGAGCGTGATCCGTCGCAGCGTCGTCCAGGCGGACGCACCCAGGTCGCGCGAAGCCGATTCGAGCCCGGACGGGATCGAGGAGAGGCTCGAGAAGATCACGAGCGTCGTGAGCGGCAGGAAGAAGTTCACCTCGGCGATCACGACCGCGATCCGGGAGAACAAGAGGAACCCGACGGGAGCGTTCGTCACGTGGGCTGCCTGCAGCAGCGAGTTGATGATCCCGCTCTCCCCTGAGAGCGTCCGCCACGAGTAGACGACCGCGAGGTAGCTCCCCATGAACGCGATCACGATCGCGATCAACAGGAACCGGCGCGACCGCCGCGCGCGGAAGGCGAGGAAGTACGCGAGGACGAACCCGCCGATCACCGAGAACAGCGCTGTCGGCGCCGCGATCAGGAACGTGTTGACCGCGTAGGTCCGGTAGAGGGGGGTCGTGACGACCGCTCGATAGTTGTCCCAGGTGAATCCCGGGACGAGCTCCAGCAACGACAGGTGGAAGAACGAGAAGGCGAACAGCATCGCCGCCGGGACCACGACCCCGAACGTGAGGAGTGCTCCGAACGGGGTCAGCAGCAACGCGGCGAGGCGCCGGGAGACCCCCACGTCGGGTGGCCTCGTTAAGAGGCCTTGACCTCCTCCCACAGCTGTACGACCTGGTCGTACGTCGCTCGGTCGCCCTCGGGCTCGCGCGGGAATCCACGGTTGAACGTCAGCACGTTCGAGAGATAGTTGTTGATGTCGTTGAACGGGTAGAGGTCCGTGACGGCCTTGTCGAGCATCGGGATCGCTGCGGCGACGCCCGGACCCTGCAGGAAGCTGTTGTTGGCCTTCGCGTTCTGCGTCGGGTCGAGGACGTGGTTGATCCAGGCGAGCGCGTTCTGCGGGTCCGGCGCAGTCGGCGGGATGAACGCCGAGTCCGCCCACCCGATCGCGCCTTCGGATGGCACGACCGTCTTGGTCGACACGCCCTTCGCCGCGGTCTCTGCGTCCATGAACGTGAGCCCGACGACCATGTAGTCGACATCACCGGAGACCAGCAGCGAGATCTGGTCGCCGATGCTCGGCGCGAGCGCGCGGATCTGTCCGCGGAGCTGCACGAGGTAGTCCTTCACCTCGACGTTCAGCTGCGCCGTCGTGAGCGTGTCGGGGTCGATCCCCACCGCGAGCGACCCGAGCGCGACGTTGTTGAGGGCGCCGTCGACCGTGGAGACGCGACCCTTGTACTTCGGGTCGAGGATGTCGTGCCAACTCTTCGGCGCGGGTACGCGATCGGTCCGGTAGGTGAGCCCTGAGAACCCCCACGTCCACGGGGCCGCGTTGTAGGTCCCGTCGGCGTTCTTCCACGGGTCGACCTGGAAGGCCGGCATCA
>VAYF01000042.1 GCA_005883885.1 Actinomycetota bacterium
TGCCCCGATCACGCCGTAGACGACCCCGGCGAAAGCGCTGAGCACGTTGGGGTAGGCGTCCGCTGGTTTCAGGTCGCCCCAGGCGACGACGGTGAGGACCGTTCCCGCGAGGCCGAGGCCTACCACCGACGCGAAGAGGGCGACGGTGAGGCGATCGGCCGTTCGTTCGCTCAGCCGCGACATCCGCACCATCGTCGCGCAGATGCTCAAAGATCGGAAAGGGTGCCTTCCTCCGGGCTCGCGCGGGTGGAGGCATCCGGCTCCGCTCCTGCGTTCGCCTCACGCGATCGACCCGCGCACCGCAGGTTCCACGATCGAGCGCAGGCGAACGGTCCGGCGCCGGCGAGTACGCTCCCTTCGTGCTCGGCGAGGAAGAGGTCGTGGTCTTGGACGTGAAGCCGGTCGATCTGCACGGCGTGATCTATCGGGACGTGACCGTCACCTTCCCAGACCGTTCGGTCGGTCAGGCTCGGTTGGGGCCGGAAGGCGTGCCCGCGGATCTTCAGACCGGTGAGGTCGTGTTGGCGACGAAGGTCGTCAACATGATCGTCTCGCTGCGCCGTCCCTGACCCGGCTCTCACGATCTGACCCTCGGCGGCTCGGCGGCGAGATCCGCGTACGCCTCCGCGAGATCCCGGATGATCTGCGCGTCCACATCCTTCTCCACACCCGGAGCGAGCTTCCGGATCCTCTCTGCGATCGCCTTCCGGGCGCCTGCCGCCGCCCGCGCGGCCTCGTGCTGGACGTCGCGCTCCTCGGCCATCACTCCCCACCTCCGCCGCGATGGTAGTCCTGGGCTACCCAGTCGAGTCGACGCAGGATGTCCGCAGCGGCGTCTCGCAGCGACCGGTCGTTCGGAACGGACAGGTCGCCCAGACCGACACCCTCTCCGGTCGTGAGCCAGGCCTTCGCATCGCGTAGATCCTCCTGTCGTGCGGTCGTGATATCGGGCGCGAGGCGCCGCTCGATCTCGGAGAACGGCACGATCAGCTCGACGACCTTGAGCGGCATGGACAGAGCAGATCGCAAGCTCTCGAGCTCCGCCGCGGTCCTGACGCCTCGCGCGAAGATGAAGTACCGCACCCCGGCTTCGAGGTAGTTCTCGACGACCGGAACGAGGTTCGCGAGCATCATCCGATGCTCGGAACCTTCCTCTCCCCCGGCCCATCCCCAGCACAACCAGTCGAGGTCCACGGCCGCGTACGGAAGCCCACGCTTCTCGAGCAGATCGGCGATCTCGATCGCGACCGAGCTCTTCCCGGTACCGAAGAGTCCCGTGATGAGGACCGCCCGCGGGTCACCCTGAACGATGGGACCCCTCCGATGCCCTCGGCGTGAGGTACCGATCGAACCAGGCTTGGGTGCGGACGATGGCGTCGCGTGCGTGGGCCCGTTCGAAGGGCACGTGCCCCTCACGCGGGTAGACGACGAGCTCGGTGTCGACACCCGTTCGCGCGATCGCCGCGAAGAGCTCTTCGGCCTGTCCCACCGGTGTGCACCGGTCCATCGCCCCTTGGATGATCAGTGTCGGCGTGGTGCAGGCGGCCGCGTGATACACGGGAGAACAGCGAACGTACGGGCCGCTCGGATCGGCCCAGGCGTCGCCGATGATGAAGTCATCGAACGCGGCGATGTCCGCGGTGAGGTGGAACGACACCCAGTCGGCGATCACCGAATTCGCGACCGCGGCCGCGAACCGGTCGGTCTGCGTGACGGCCCACGCGGTCATGTATCCCCCGTAGGAGAGCCCGGAGATCCCGAGGCGGTCTGGATCGGCGATCCCGCGTTCGATGCACAGGTCGATCCCGGCCATCACGTCGCCGAGGTCCTTACCGCCCGGATCGTCGATCACGGCTTGCGCGAACGCGTGATCCCGCCCGTTGCTTCCCCGAGGGTTGGGCATCAGGACCGCGTAGCCGGCGCCGGCGAGCAGGGTGGCGTTCGGCTCCGAGTCGGAGAAATAGCCGTTCCAACACCATGACGGCCCACCGTGGATGAGCGCGAGCAACGGGAACGGCCCGGTCACGCCCGTCGGCGTGAGGAGAAGGCCATCGATCCGCAGCCCATCTGCCGCCGTCCAGCTCAGCGATCGGATGTCGGGGAAGACCGTGCCCTCGACGATCACTCCGTTGAACGAGGTGAGCCGCTCCCAGCCGCGCGTCGCATGATCGAAACGCGCGAGCTCCGGCGCGATCCCGTGCGCTTGGTGCGTCGTGTAGACGACGTCTCCGCCGTCGGCGACCACACACGCCGGCTTCGTGATGTCTCCGCCGATGAACGGAGCGCCCGCCCACACCTCCTCCCGCGACCCGTCGAGCCCGATCCGGCCGCAGGCGGTGCCGGTTCCGTCGTACCGCGCGTACCAGAGGGTCGCCGCGTCGCACCACTCCACGAGGCCGACGGTCTCGAGCCCCACCCACGGATCCGCGGCGCCCCCGGCCGCGACGTCGACGATCTTGACGCTGCCGCTCAGCATGCCGTGATCGCTCGAGTAGCCCTCGACGATCGCTGCACGACTGCCGTCCGGTGCGAGCGCGAGCCCCTCGAGCTGCCAGGTCGGCTCGTACAGCGTGGTGGCGCTCCGGTTCCCCAGGTCCAGACGAGCGACCGTGCAGCGGTACCAGCCCGATCCGCCCGACTCCTCCGACACCAGTCCAACCCCGGTCGCGTCGCCGTCCCAGCCGACCTCCCACACGCTTCGTCCCGGCGGGCCGACCTCGTCGACCTCGCCGGAGGCGAGGTCGACGAGGAACAGGCGGCGCCACGCGTCGCCGGGGCGCCGAACGATCGGATCGGGATCGGGCTCGGACCCGGTGACGGCCACCGCGGACCAATCGAGCCCGTAGGACCACGGGTCGGCGACGAGGACGAGGAGCCGGGAGCCGTCGCTCGACCAGAGGAGCTGCTCGGCCGAGCCCCGGAAGGTCCCCGCCAGCTCCGGCTCGCCACCGACGGCCATCGTGTAGGGGAGATGATGCCCGTGCAGGAGGCGGTCCGAGAGGAACCCGAGGCGCGTGCCGTCGGGAGACCACACCGGCGATCGATCGCCCCAGTCTCCTTCGGTGAGTCTCGTCGCTCCGCCATCCACGCCGAGCATCCACAGGTCGCTCGGGAGCGAGACACCGTGGTCGGAGACCGTGGCGTGCAGGCTGAACGCGACGGTCCCGTCCGGTCCGATCGCGACATCGGTCGGCGTCCGTACGTTCAGGAGATCATCGACCGTCGGCTGCCGTCTGTGTTGCTCAACCGCCATGCGGCCTCCCCCTTCGCTGATCGCGCTCCCGGACGGTACCCCACCGATACACGGCCTTCCTCGCGGGCTCTAAGCTGACGCGACGCCATCGTCGACCGCGGCGGGGATCCTGAGGAGACGCGGACGTGTCCGAGCGAACGGCCGACATCGACCGAGCCCGGGATGCCCTCGCGCGGGACGCCTGGGCCGAGGCCTTCGACGCGCTGCACCGCGCGGATCCCGCTCGGCTGAGCCCGCGGGACTTCGAAGGGCTGGCGGATGCGGCGTGGTGGTTGTCGCGATGGGACGAATCGATCGCCGCACGCCAGCGCGCGTACACGGGCTTCGCTGCCGCCGGCGAAGATCCCCAGGCTGCGTTCAACGCGGTGCTGCTGTGCTTCGACCATGTCGAACGCGGCGACCCGGCGGTCGCGATGGGGTGGCTGATGCGGGCGCAACGGCATCTGGACGATCACGAGGCGTGCGTGCAGCACGGTTTCCTGGCGCTCTGCCAGGCGGCCTTCGCCCAGCACGGCGGCGATCGTGAGGCCGCGATGACGCTCGCCGAACGGGCTCACGAGATCGGCCGCCGGTTCGACGATCGCGACGTGATCGCTCTGGCGCTTCATGCACGAGGACAGGTGTTGATCTCGATGGGACGGGTCACCGAAGGGCTCGCCCTGCTCGACGAGGCGATGACGTCGGTGATCGCGGACGAGCTCACCCCGTACTTCACCGGCGTTCTGTACTGCAGCGTGCTCGATACCTGCCTCGACATCGCGGATCTCGGGCGCGCCGGCGAATGGAGCCTCGCGGCCACGACCTGGTGCGAGACGCTCCCACAGGGGAGCGCCTATCCGGGGAGATGCCGGGTCACCCGGGCGGAGGTGGCGACGCTCCGAGGATCCTGGGCGGAGGCCGAGCGAGAAGCCCTGCGGGTGAGCGAGGATGCCGTCGCCGACCCCCCCACCGCCGGCAGGGCCTTGTACCAATGCGGCGAGATCAGGCGACGGACCGGCGATCTGAGGGGCGCCGAAGACGCGTTCTCCCGCGCCCACGGGTTGGGGTTCGAACCACAACCGGGGTTGGCGCTCCTTCGCCTGGCGCAGGGCAAGCCGGACGCGGCGTCGACCTCCCTCCGTATCGCCCTGGGCGGTGAGGAAGGTCGCTCGTTCCGACGTGTGCGACTGCTGGCGGCATTCGTGGAGATCGCGCTCGCGGCGGACGATGTCGAGACGGCGCGCGGTGCCAGTGACGAGCTCTCCATGATCGCCCGCGAGATCGGCACGCCGGCGCTCGAGGCGACCGCGGCGACGGCACGGGGTGCCGTTCGTCTTGCCGATGGCGGTTCGCAGGAGGCGCTCGAGGATCTCCGGCGCGCCAGCGTCGCGTGGAGCGAACTCAAGCTCCCGTACGAGGGCGCGCGGGCCCAGGTGCTCTTCGGCGTCGCCGTGCGGGACGCGGGCGATGCCGAAGGAGCGCGGCTCGAGCTGAGCGCAGCTCGGGCCGCCTTCGAGCGGCTCGGAGCTCGCCCGGACGCCCAGCGGGCCGCCGCGCTGCTCGACGAGCCGAGCGGCTTGCCCGCCGGCCTCACCGCGCGCGAGATCGAGGTGCTGCGCCTGGTGGGGACCGGGATGACGAACCGCGACATCGCTGCAACCCTCGTGATCAGCCAGCACACGGTGGCACGCCACCTCCAGAACATCTACGCGAAGCTCGGCGTGCCGACACGAGCCGCCGCGACCGCCTTCGCGTTCGAACACGGCCTCGCCTGAACTCCGAACACCCGTGGTTCGTTCGGACCACGACCGCCATGCTGCGGTTTGGCTCGTTCCGTCGATGCTCCGTCCTCTACCGGTCCCTAGGTTCCTTCTCGACGACCACGCGGGGGAGGCAGCGATGGACGGCACCACCGAACGGATCGAGACCGTCGTCATCGGCGGCGGGCAGGCCGGGCTGGCGGCCGGCTACCACCTGGCGGAACGTGGGCACCCCTTCGTGATCCTCGATGCCGACACGCGCATCGGCGGGACCTGGAGGGACCGTTGGGACTCGCTCGTCCTGTTCACGCCCGCCCGCTATTGCGGTCTGCCGGGCTGGCGGTTCCCCTTGCCCGACGGCTCGTTCCCGACGAAGGACGACGTCGCCGACTACCTCGAGGAGTACGCCTCACGGTTCGAGCTGCCCGTTCGCACGGATACCCGCGTGGATCGGGTATCCCGCCATGGCGACGGCGGCGGCTTCCTCGTTCGGGCCGGGGACCTCCGGATCGAGGCCGAGAACGTGATCGTGGCGACGGGAGCCAACCGCGAGCCTCGCGTGCCCATACTGGCTGACCAGCTCGACCCGGCGATCATCCAGCTCCACTCCAGCGACTACCGCCGGCCCGCACAGCTCCGGGACGGCGGGGTGCTGATCGTCGGGGCGGGCAACTCCGGGGCCGACATCGCCATGGAGGTCGTGCGCGAGCACGCGACCTGGCTCTCCGGCCCGGACACCGGACACGTTCCGGTTCGGATCGAGACAGCGTTCGCCCGACACGTGGTCTTCAGGCTCATCCGGTTCGCCGGCCTCCATGTTCTGACGGTCCGGACCCCGATCGGACGGAGAGTCCGGCACAAGTTCTCGATGCATGGCGGACCGCTGGTGCGCGTGAAGCCGAAGGATCTCTCCGCCGCCGGCGTCGTCCGCGTCCCACGAACGGTCGGTGTCCGTGCCGGCGCCCCGACCTTGGAGGACGGCAGTGCCCTCGACGTGACGAACGTCATCTGGTGCACCGGCTACCGCCAGGACCTCTCGTGGATCGACCTCCCGATCTTCGGAGAGGATGGGGAACCGATCCACGAGCGCGGTGTGGCTCCCGGCGCTCCGGGCTTGTACTTCGTCGGTCTCCCGTTCCAGTACGCGGCCGCCTCAGACGTGCTGCCGGGCGTCGGCAGGGACGCGGCCCACATCGCGAAGCGTCTGGCCGATCGTCGGTCCTCTCCAGCGCCGGCCCTGACCACGCGCTCCACGTGAGGCGGGTCGGTCAGGAGGCGCCCGCGCGCCACTCGCGATCGAGCATCGCGTACACGGCCTCGCTCTGCCACTCTCCCCTGAGGTACTCGTTCTCGACGAAGTGCGCTTCCCGGCGCATCCCCAGCTTCTCCAGGACGCGGGCCGACGCGGCGTTCCGTGGTTCGAGGCGGCCGATCACGCGATGCAGACCGAGCTCCTCGAAGGCGATCGAAAGCATCGCGCGCCCGCCCTCGGTCGCATACCCGCGCCCGTGGTGGTCCGGATGGATGATGTACCCGAGCTCGCCGGTCGCGTGCTCGCGGCTGAAGAGCTCCAGCGTGAAGTCACCGATCACCGCGCCCGTCTCCTTCAGCTCGGCCGCGAGAGCCAGGAAGTCGCCCTCCGAGACGATCGTCGTCGCTGCGATCTTCTTATCGAGCGCCTCGCGAACCTGGTCGTCCGTCCGCGCGTCCCACAAGAGGTACCGCGTCACGTCGGCGCGCGATTGGTAGGCATACACCGCCGGGAAGTCGGCCGGTGTGAACGGCCGCAGGAGGAGTCGGTCCGTCTCCACCACGGACACGGGCTTGCCCAGGTTCACGCCTGGAAGGCTACTTGCGGATCTGCACGACGACGTCGAGTGCGCCACCCGCCGAGCCGAACGGTTCGACGCGGATCGTGAGCTCGTCGCCCTTGACGAGGTCGTGGGAGCCCGTCGAGCTGGGGATCCGGAGGTTGTAGAGATACATCCCGTCCAGCTCCCGCATCACCCCCGGCTCGTCGGCCGCGGAAACGGACACGGCCGGGTACGTCTCATCGCCGTGGACCATCGCGATCGTCGGGGCCAGACCGCCCCAGAAGGCGCCGTCGCAACCGATCCTGACCTTCACCGGGACCACCTGGCCGGTCTGGACGAGATCCCTTCCACCGGACCCGAGCGGCGGGAGGACCGCGCCGTCGCCCACCGAGACCGTCGCGCGCGAGGTGGCAGAGTCGGAGCCGCCGTCGTCGTCGGCCACCCTCGCCTCCAGCGCGTACGTTCCGCACGACGCGTAGCTTCGCGTGTAGGTGGTCGTCAGTCCGCCGGCGCTCCCGGCGCCCCCGTCGAACCACCACGTGAAGGTGTCCGCCGTGCCCGGATCGGTCGCCGTCGCGGTCCAGGTCACGTCGCTGCCGGCGAGGGCGGTCGTCGTACTCGGCGTGAGCGACACGATCGTGGGCGGGACGTTGACCGCCCGCCAGGAGAAGACGTCGGTGGCTGTGCCGCCGTTCCCATCGGAGGCCGTGACCGTCACGGTTCCGTTCCCGTCGTCCGACGGCACATGCCGCCACGACCACCGGCCGTCACCGTGATCCGTCAGGGTCCCCACGCCCGACCCAGAGATCGTGAGGGCGTCGCCATCGGGATCGGTGAATGACCCGTGGGTCGCGAGCGCACTGCCCTCGTTCCCTGACACGTTGGCGCCGTGCTCCATGACCACCGGCGGTCGGTTCGGAGGCGTGACGTGGCCGAACGTGATCTGGAGCGCGCAGGTGTCGACGCACGCGGCGAAGGAACCGCCGAGATCGAGGGACCCGGAGACGTTGAAGCCGTTCGGCGAGTCGAAGTCGTAGCCGGATCCGAGCCAGTCCTTGCTGGAGCCGGCACCGGGGTTGAACGATCCCAGGGTCACACCCGCATCGACCGTCGCTCCGCTGAGCACCATCTTGGTTCCGGTCTGGCGGTCGTCGATCGACAGACGCAACGAATCAACACCGTTCAGCGCTTCGCGCGCCTGTGCGAGGGTCCACGTGTGCGCGTTCGCGAGCGCCTGTGCGAAGTTCCCGAACACGAGCGTGCAGCTGAGGGACGGGTTGACCAACGTCGAGGTCAAGGTTCCCGCCGTGCGATCCCACGTCATCGTGAAGCGATTCGCCGCCGGGCTGGCGACCGTTCCGACCGCGTAGATGCCTTGACAATCCCCGCTCCGCGAACCCGCGTTACCGTTGGCAAGGAACCTCGGAACGGTGAAGTTCGCTTCGATCCGGTTCCCGGTCGCACCGAGGTCGGCCACGCCAAGGTATTCGTCTCCCGTGTTGGAGGTGGAGCCGATCGCCTGGAATCGGATCCCGCCGTAGCTCGTGAAGCTTGCGGGACTGGGGGTAGTCACCTGGATGCCGGCCGCCCCCACATCGGTGCCGGCGCGCGCAGCTCCGGCGACGACCGGGCTCAGAGCGGCGACGGCGATCATGGCGACCAGCGCTCTCCTCGTCATCGCCCCCGGCCTCCTGAGGTCCGTGACGCCCCGCAATCTCGCGCAGGCGTCCCGTAACTCATCGGCATATCGACCCCTTTTCCTACAGCTCGGGTTGTAGGTCGTCCGGGGGGAAGGGCGGAAGTGTCCGGCGGTCAGACCGCGCGGAGCGGGGCGGGGCGGGTCACGTGCTGGACCTCCCCGGGGAGCGTCACCACGAATCGAGCGCCCCCGCCGGGCCGGTCTTCCACGCTCGCCGTTCCGCCATGCAGCTCGGCGAACCGTTGGACGAGGGACAAGCCGATGCCCACACCGCCGCGCGCGCTCGCGCCTTGCCGGAAGGGCTCGAAGATCTCGTCCTTGATGTCGTCGGACACCCCCGGACCCTCGTCCTCCACGACCACGACCACCCCGTGGCCCTGCTCGGTGATGAGCACCTGCACGGGCGTTCCCGCGGGGGTATGCCGGGCCGCGTTGTTGAGGAGGTTCTCCACGATCCGCTCGACCTTCGCCCGGTCCACGTCGACGAGCATCGGCTCGCTCTCGATCCTGATCGGGTGCCCCGAGAGTGAGGGAAGCTCCAGGGCCACCCGGTCGGCGAGTTCGCCGACGTCGGTCGGCTCGCGTTCCGGCTGGAGCTGGCCGCGGCGGAGCCGGTCGAGGTCGAGGAGATCGTCCACCAACCGCGCCGCCTTCTTCCCCGCCTGTTCGATCACGCCGTAGAGATCGTTGAGCTCCACACCCGTCAGCCGGAGCTGGTCGGCACGCCGGATGGTCTGCATGGCGCCCAGGATGCCCGCGAGCGGACCCTTCAGGTCGTGCGAGACCGCGTGGAGCAGGGTGTTCTTCATATCGTTCTGCGCGCGCAGGTCGTCCGAGACCTCCTCCTGGGATTCCAACTGCGTCCGCTGGCGTTTCGCATGGTCGCGGATGATCGCGAGGAGCCAGACGACGAACAGGAACACCGCGTACCACACGAGCGCGTTCCACGACGGCACCAGGACGTTCGTCTCGACCGACCGGACGTGGGCGAGTTGCATCGCGACCGCGGCGAGGCCGGCCACAAGGAATCCCCACGCGCGGCCGAGGTTCCAGGTCGCGATCAAGATCGGAAGCACGTAGAAGGGTGCGATCGAGATGTTGGGACCGATCAGGGAGTCGGCGACGCCGACACCGATGACGAACAGGACGGCCACAGCGAGCACGTACGCCGGCGGCCGCCCCGAAAGGAACGCTTCGAGCGGAAGCGCCCGCCTGTCGCGGTTATCGAGGTCCACGGATGAGTCCTCGGCGGACCACGCATCTACCTTGAGTTCGGTAGGTGCTAAGCCCGTTGCTCGGTGGGTCATATGTCCGACAAGAGCCCCCGGAGCGCGCGGAACGCCCTTCCGCGATGGCTGATCCGATCCTTCTCGCCCGGTGCGAGCTCTGCCATCGTCCGGTCCCCGCCCACGGGCACGAAGATCGGGTCGTACCCGAAGCCGCCGCTCCCCCGAGGTCTGGTGGTGAGGGTTCCCTCGCAAAGGCCCTCCGCGGAGACGAGCTCGCCGCCCGGTGCCACGGACGCGGCCACGCACCGGTAGCGAGCCGTGAGGCCGGCTGCGGGGATCCCCCGGATCGAGCGGATCAGCTCGGCGAGGTTCCGTTCGTCCGATGCGTCCGGTCCCGCGAACCGGGCGCTCCGAGGCCCGGGCCGACCTCCGAGCGCGTCCACCTCGATGCCGGAGTCATCCGCGAGGGCGGGGATCCCCAGGGCGTCGGCCACGGCTCGAGCCTTGAGCCGGGCGTTGTCCAGGTAGGTGTCCCCCGTCTCGTCGACGTCGGGGAAGGTGCCCGGGTCGCGATCGCGGACCGTGACCCACTCCACGGGCCAGTCCGAGCAGATCCGCTTGATCTCGACGAGCTTGTGCTCGTTCTTGGTCGCGAGGGCGATCCGTCGCGGCGGCGCCATCCGGCCTTCAGATGCCGAGCGCCTCGGCCTGGATCTTCGTGAGCTCCGCGATCCCGGTCGCAGCGAGATCGAGCAACTCGTCCAGCTTCGGTCGGGAGAAGGGTGAGCCTTCCGCGGTACCCTGAACCTCGACGAGCGCCCCACCGCCGGTCATCACGATGTTGCAGTCAACCTCCGCCCCGGCGTCCTCCTCGTAACAGAGGTCCAGACGGGGCTCTCCCTCCACGAGCCCCACCGAGACCGCCGCCACCGAATCCTTCAACACGTCGGCAGGTGTCGGACCATCGATCAGACTGCGGAGCGCGAGGGCGAGGGCGATGTAGCCGCCCGTGATGGACGCCGTCCTCGTTCCCGCGTCGGCCAGCAGGACATCGCAGTCGACCGTCACGGTGCGCTCGCCGAGGCGTTCGAGATCGGTGACGCTCCTGAGCGCCCTGCCGATAAGACGCTGGATCTCTTGCGTGCGACCGCCAGGCCGTCCTCGGTTCACCTCCCGGCCGGACCGTTCGAGGGTCGATGCAGGCAGCATCGAGTATTCGCCCGTCACCCATCCTCGACCCGTTCCTCGGAGCCATCGCGGCAGGTCCTCAGACACCGTGGCCGCACACAGGACGCGGGTCTTGCCCATGGAGAACAGGACGGACCCATTCGCCCATTCCTGGTAGCCCAGCTCGTACGTGACCGAACGGAGCTCGCCCGACGCGCGGCCATCGGGTCGGGTCACCTCCCGACCTCCCAGACCGCATCGCGCGTCGCGACGTCGATCGGACCGTCGAACAAACCGGCCGCTTGCTCGAGCGACACGCCGGGATCGAGCGCCGGCGTGAGGTGCGTCAGCACCAGCCGGCGCACGCCGGCTCGGGCCGCGTGCTCGGCCGCCTGCTCCGCGCTCAGATGGAAGAAGGTGTGGTCCATCGGGTCCTGGTAGGTCGCCTCGCACAGGAATAGATCGGCACCGCGTGCGAGCTCGATGGCTTCCTCGCAGGGGCCCGTGTCCCCGGTGTACGCGAGCGTGTGCCCTTCCGCTTGGATCCGGTACCCCAGTGAGTACACGCCGATGTGGGTCATCTCGAACGAGGTCACGCGGAAGGGCCCGACCTCGACCACACGACCGGCTTCCAGATGATCGAACGCGTACGCCTCGGCCATCACGTTCCGACCGTTCTCGGAGACGAGCAACGCGGCCAGATCCATGAACCCGGTGGGCGAGTAGAACGGGAGGCCGGGCTCCCCGAGGTCTCCGTAATGGCGAGCGTAGAACGCTGGGATGACGTCGAGGAAATGGTCCGCGTGGCCGTGCGTGATCAGCACCGCGTCGATATCGCTGGGCGGCACATGCTCCTGCAATCGAGCGAAGGTCCCGGTGCCCGCGTCGAGCCAGAGATGGAACGACCCGCTGGTCACGAGGTAACCGCTGCACTCACCCGCCGTGCCCGGCCACGTTCCGTGGGAACCCAAGACCGAGAGCCTCACGGGCGACCCCCTGCTTCGATGTGGACGGCCTTCACGTGCGCGAGCTCCCTTCCCAGGAAGAGCTCGGCACGGTCGCGGAACGGTTCGGCGTCTCCCGTCGTGAGGAACTCGTGATGGGGAGGCTCCGGCTCCGCCCGAAGACCGCCGGCCCGTAGCAGTTCGGCGTACACGTCCTTCGCCGTTTCCTCCGCGGACGACACCAGGACGACGTCGGGGCCGAGCTCCAGCTGGAGAAGTCCCGAGAGCAACGGGTAGTGCGTGCAGCCCAAGATCAACGTATCGATCCCTTTCTCTTTCAGCGGTGCAAGATACCTGCGCGCGGCCGCCCGCAACCCTTCCGACGTGGTGTCGCCCCGCTCGACGTGTTCGACGAAGACCGGGCAGGCGACGGTGTGCAGCTCGACCGTCGACCCCACCGCGCGTTGGTAGGCACCGGTGAGGATCGTCGCGGATGTTCCGATCACGCCGACCACGCCGTTCCTGGTCGCGCGGATCGCTGCGCGTGCTCCCGGGTTGATCACGCCGACGACCGGGACCCCGTGGGCGGTGGCGATGTCGCCGATCGCGGAGACCTCGATCGAGTTGCACGCCACCACGAGCAGCTTCACGTCGCGCTCCACGAGGGCCGCGGCGATCTCCATCGCGTATCCGCGGATCTCCTCCACCGGTCGGGGGCCGTACGGGAAATGGGCCGAATCCCCGACGTAGATCAACGATTCGTTGGGCAGGAGATCGAGGACCGCTCGCGCCACCGTGAGACCTCCAACGCCCGAGTCGAACACCCCGATCGGCCGGCTATCGGACACGGGCTACCACCACAAGGACTCCTCGACCCCCCGCTCCGCGGCCGACAGGTCGTCCGCCCATGCGTGCGTCGACAGGTACTTCCACCCGCCGTCCGGGAGCAGACACACGATGTCGCCATCGTCGAGCTCCTGGGAGATGCGCTGCGCGACGTGGATCACCGCGCCGCTGCTGATCCCCGCGAAGATCCCCTCGCGCGCCGTGAGCTCCCTCGTCGCGCGCAGGGAGTCGGCCGCGTTCACCAGGAACTTCCGGTCGATCTGCTCGGGATCGAAGATCGGCGGGATGAACCCTTCCTCGAGCGAACGCAGACCATAGACCAGGTCACCCAGCTCGGGTTCGGCGGCGACGATCTTGATGTGCTCGTTGTAGGCGTGGAGCCCGCGACCCACACCCGTCAAGGTCCCGCCGGTCCCCATCCCCGCGACGAAGTGCGAGACGGACGGAAGATCGCGGATGATCTCCTGCGCCGTCCCCTTCTCGTGGGCGTCTGGGTTGGCGGGGTTCCCGTACTGGAACGGCATGTAGTACCGCTCGTCGGCGGCGAGCGCGCGCGCCACCTCGATCGAGCCGTTCGTTCCCTTCGCCCCATCCGAGAGGACGATCTCGGCACCGAAGAGACGAAGGAGACCGATCCGCTCTCCGCTCGCGTTGTCCGGGATCACGACGGTGAGCCGGTACCCCTTGCGACGCGCCACCATCGCGAGCGCGATGCCCGTGTTCCCGGAGGTGGGCTCGAGGATCGTCCGCTCGGGCGTCAGCTCGCCCGAAGCCTCCGCCGCTTCCACCATGGCGAGCGCGATCCGATCCTTCGTCGAGCCGGTGGGGTTCTGCCCCTCGAGCTTCGCCCAGATGCGGACGCCGGGCGCGGAGGACATCCGCGGGATGCCGACGAGCGGGGTGTCCCCGATGGCATCCAGGATCGAGTCATAGCGCACGGTCCGGGATTATCTCAGCGTGCGGCGCACGAGCCGTTGCGCGGCCGCGACGACGAACCATCCGAGGATCGCACCGATGAAGGCGCCGGCGAAGGCGGCGACGTTCCTCCCCCACGTTCGACCAGTGATCCTCAACCCAAGACCCACCACGGCGTGTCGATCGTGGTCGAGCCGGGATCGAAGGCTTCGTCATACAGGAGCCTGGCGGCTCGATGACCGGCATCGCTCAGCATCCACATCCGGGTGAGACCCGCGGCGCGACCGTCCTCGGCGAACGTATCGAGGAGCTGCTTGCCGACCTTCGTCGATCGCACCGCCTCCGCCACTTGGAGGCCCGCGAGGAGGAGGAGCCGGC
>VAYF01000218.1 GCA_005883885.1 Actinomycetota bacterium
CGGGAGCGAAGGACCGGATCGTCCGACGAGCGTGCAGCGCCTGGAGCGGCGACTCCCGGAAGAGGTCGTCCTGCGCGCCTCGCACGAGGTCCGCGCCGCTGCCGGGAGGCGCCCCGCCCGTCGCGACCCCACGGACCAGCGCGGCGGGCACGCCCGCCGCCTTCCCCATCACCAGTCCGCTCGCGGCCGCGATCTCGTCGGCGAGCGCGACGACCGTCGCTTCCAGCTCGCGCCCGGTGTGGTCGGGGGCACCCCGCAGATCGATGAGCGCCGGGATCCCGGCGACCCCGATCGCGACGTTGATCACCCCCTCGCGCCATGCTCGACCGAAGGTGTCCGTGACCACCACCCCGAGGTCCTCGATCGCGAGCGATCCGGCCAGGGCCGAGCGGATCCGTTCCGCCGAGCCATCGGGGTCGATCGGGAGCAGCGTGAGCCCGCCCCCGTCGACGTTGGACGCGTCCACGCCGGCGTTGGCGCACACGAACCCGTGGCGCGTCGCGGCGATCGTCAGATCGCCGCGACGCGCCACCACGCGCTCCGTCTCTCGCTCGACCCAGGCCGCCCGGTCCCCATCGGGGACCACGCGGCCCTCGGCCTTCGACACGATCTTCTGCGTCACGACGACGACGTCGCCGCTGCGCGCGCCAAGCGCGCGCAGCGGCTCCTCCAGCATCGACGCGAGGTCGTCGCCGGGCCGGACCTCGGGGAGCCCATCGACGGGGATCACTTCGACGCTCACGCGGGCTCCCTACGTCAGCAGCGCGAGCGCGGCCCGGGCCACCGCCTCCGCTCGATCGTCGTCGACCATGATCGTGTCCGTCGCGGCGCACCGGATGCCGAGGGATCCGACCCGTGGAACGAGGTCTCGATCGACGTCGTCGAGCAGCCACGCGGAGACCAGCTCGCGGTAGTGCTCGGCGACGCCGGCCGCCGTCACCTCGATCCCTGCGGCCGGCATCAGTTTGTCGGCCATCCCGGAGACGGGACCGCCGCCGACGATCCCGCTGATCCCGACCGCGGCTCCTCGCCGCGCCGTCACGGCATCACGCACGCCAGGGATCGCAAGGATCGGGCCGATCGAGACGACGGGGTTCGATGGGCAGACCACGACCAGGTCCGCCTCCGTGATCGACGCGAGCACCCCTGGCGCGGGGGCGGCCTCGGAGGCACCGTCGTAGCGGATCCCCTTGACGGGATCGCGCGCCGCCCGACGGACCCAGTACTCCTGGAAATGGAGGTCGAGCGGGTCGCCGGTCAGCTGGTCGACACACTCGATCCTCGTCTCGATGCGGTCGTCGGTCGCGGGAAGCACACGGGCCTCGACGCCGAACCGCCGAGCGATCGAGGCCGTCACCTCCGACAGTGATGCGCCGGCCGCCAACCGCCCGGTCCGGAACAGATGCGTCGCGAGGTCGAGATCGCCGAGCCCGAACCACGCGACGTCGGGCTCGATCGTCCGCAGCTCCTCCGTCGCGCGGAAGGATTCGCCCCTGCGTCCCCACCCGCGATCGCGATCGAACACATCGCCGAGCCAGTAGGTGACGGAATCCGGGTCGGGGGAGACGTGCAAGCCGTGCACCACGATGTCGTCGGCAACGTTGACGATCACCGTGAGGTCAGGCCCGGGGACGACCCGTGTGAGCCCTCGGAGGAACTTCCCCGCGCCGATCCCGCCGGCGAGCGCCGCGACCTTCACGGGACCCTCGTGGTCGTCCGCATGGAAGACCTAGGGTAGTAGGCTCGCCCGCTATGACCGACGGGACGGGGTCCGCCCAGACCCGCCGGCGAGCGCTCGCACGAGCGGAGCAGGGCAAGGCGCTCTCCCTCGACGAGGTCGAGGCGCTGCTGCAGGCCCGGGACGCGGATCTGGAGCGTGCGATGAGATCGGCCCGCCACCTCCGTGATCTGGCGTGGGGCGGCACCGTCACGTATTCGCGGAAGGTGTTCATCCCGCTCACGATGCTCTGTCGCGATCACTGTCATTACTGCACCTTCGCGAAGCCGCCGGCGAAGCTCGATCATCCGTACCTCAGCCTCGAAGAGGTCGTGGCCATCGCGGAGGCCGGCCGGGCGCTCGGATGCAAGGAGGCGTTGTTCACCCTGGGGGACCGTCCCGAAGAGCGGTACCCGGTGGCGCGCGCGTGGCTGGCCGACCGTGGCTACCGAACGACCCTCGAGTACGTCCGCGCCGCGGCCGTTCGCGTCCTGGAGGAGACCGGGCTCCTGCCGCACCTCAACCCGGGCGTCATGTCGTACGAGGAGCTCGCGAGACTCAAGCACGTGAGCGCGTCGATGGGCCTGATGCTCGAGACCTCGTCCGACCGGCTCTCCGAGAAGGGTGGGCCACACGCCGGATCGCCCGACAAGATCCCGTCCGTCCGTCTGCGGACGATCGAAGATGCAGGCAGGCTCGCGATCCCGTTCACCACCGGGATCCTGGTTGGGATCGGGGAGACGCCGCGTGAGCGCGGCGAGAGCCTCTTCGCGATCCGCGACCTCCATCGGCGGTACCGCCACGTGCAGGAGGTCATCGTCCAGAACTTCCGCGCGAAGGCGGGCACGGCGATGCGGCACGCGCCCGAACCACAAGAAGAGGAGTTCCTCGCCGCGGTCGCGACCGCCCGTCTCGTCCTGGGGCCACACGTCAGCATCCAGGCGCCGCCGAACCTCTCGGATCCGGAGCAGCGGCTCCGACTCCTCGATGCGGGGATCAACGACTGGGGCGGGGTCTCGCCGCTCACGCCCGACCACGTGAACCCCGAGCGCCCGTGGCCGACGGTCGAGGCCCTCGCCGCAACCACGGCGGCCCGGGGCAAACGCTTGCGCGAGCGGCTGGCGATCTACCCGTCGTACGCCGCTCGCCCCGATCCGTGGGTCGCGGGCAAGATGCGTGCACCGGTGTCGGCGTTGCTCGGCCCGGAAGGGCTCGGGGTGGACGGCCAGCGCCCCGCTCCGATCCCGTGGCAGGATCCCGAGGTCTCGTGGCGCCCCCGGACGATCTCCCTGACCTTCGCGAAGGACCAGGGCGCGGGACTCCGCGCCGACGCCGAGGTGGTCTACGGGGAGCTGGATGCCGCCGACAACGACGTCACGCGGGCCTGGTCGGCCGCGCGCGTCGATCCGGCGCGGTTGGATGCCGACGTCCGTTCGATCCTCGTGAAGGCCGCCGAGCATCGGGCCATCACCGATGCGGAGGCCCTCGCATTGTTCCGCGCCGAGGGGCCGGGACTCGATGCGCTGTGCCGGGTCGCCGATGGGCTCCGCGCCGAGGCCGTCGGTCCCGAGGTGACCTACGTCGTGAACCGGAACATCAACTTCACGAACGTCTGCTACGTGGGATGCCGATTCTGCGCGTTCGCGCAGCGTGAAGTCGACCCGGAGTCATACACGCTTACGCTGACCGAGGTCGCGGACAAGGCCGAGGAGGCGTGGCGGAAAGGCGCGACGGAGATCTGCATGCAGGGCGGGATCCATCCTGATCTGCCGGGCACCTTCTACTTCGATCTCGTCCGGGCGGTGAAGGAGCGCGTCCCCGCGATCCACCTGCACGCGTTCAGTCCGATG
>VAYF01000219.1:0-5209 GCA_005883885.1 Actinomycetota bacterium
CGGACGAGGGAGCCTTCTCACGCGCGACCAGCGCGGAGGTCGCGCTGATCTCGGCGTCGAGGACGATGACGTCGGGTTGTATCCGCGCGAGGACTCGGGCCAGATCCACCTCGTCCGACGCGCACCCGACGACCTGGAACCCCTCGCTTTCGATCAGGTAGTGGAGCGGGCCCGGCGGATCGCTCTCGGCCAGCACGACGCGAACCACCGGCGGTGGCGCGGCGACTTCGAGGCGCAGTGGTTCACCCCTCCTGATCGGATCGTTGTGCACGATGGGCACCCCCGGGCTGCCCGCTTCGGCCTCATCCTGCGCCGTCGGAGGGGGGTGGTCAAAGGGCTGGACGGGCTAGGTTGGCCGCGCTACGGCGCGCCGTAGCGCGTTCGGCCGACGGGCGAGGTCGCTTGCGCGATCGGGGGGGAGTTTGCGAGGCTGTCGTGATGCAGCGAGCCCGCTCCCCCGTGGTGACGCTGGTCGCGTTCGCCGCGTTCGCCGGCCCAGCGCTCTCGGGGTCGGCCGCCGCCGCCGCCGCCGTCCCGATCCCGGCGCATGTCTACGCGCCGTACTTCGAGACGTGGACCTCGGATGCGATCACGACCATCGCGGAGCAGTCGGGAGCGCGGTACTTCACGCTCGCGTTCCTGGAGACCCTCGGCAAGACCTCATGCACCCTCGCGTGGAACCGGTCGCGGAGCCAAACGGTCGCCGCCGGCCGGTACCTCTCAGACATCGCGTCCCTGCGTAGTCTCGGCGGTGACGTGATCCCCTCGTTCGGCGGCTGGAGCGCCGACCAGGGCGGGACCGAGATCGGCGACTCCTGCAAGGACCCGGCGACGATCGCGTCGGCCTACGAGCAGGTCGTGACGAGCTACGACGTCACCCGCCTCGACATGGACATCGAGGGTCGTTCGCTCACGAGGACGGCCGGGATCGACCGGCGCAACCAAGCCGTCAAGCTGCTCCAGGATTGGGCGACGGCGCACGGTCGCACCGTCCAGATCCAGTACACGCTCCCGACCTCGGCGGACGGGCTCGAACCGGATGCGCTCGCCGTGCTGCAGAACGCCGTCGCGGACGGCGTGCGGATCGACGTCGTGAACCCGATGGTGTTCGACTACTACGACCGGGTCACCACCGACATGGGCGGAGCGGCCGTGAACGCGTCCAACGGTCTGCACGCGCAGCTGCACACGTTGCTGCCCGCCAAGACCCCTGCACAGCTCTGGGCGATGCAGGGCGCGACGATCATGAACGGGCTCGACGACTACCCCCGGCGGACCGAGATCACCTATCTCGCCGACGCGCAACGGCTGCTGGATCTCGCGAGCAGGGTCGGGATGAGCACGCTCTCGATGTGGGCGATCCAGCGTGACAACGGCGGGTGTCCCGGTTCGACCGGGTCGAACGACTGCTCCGGGATCGTCCAGGGGACCTGGGACTTCAGCCACGCCTTGGAGCCGTTCACCGGCCCGTAGTCGCCCCGGTTCCTCGGACGCCGAGGAAGCCAACGAAGAGCCGCGCATAGGCGCGAGCGGCGGCGGTGAGCTCGTCCACGGCGACCCATTCATCCGCGGTATGCGCGACCGTGATCGAACCCGGCCCGAGGATCACCGTGGGGATCTTCGCCTGGTTGAGGTAGTAGCGCGCGTCGGTGATGCCGCTGAAGCCGACGGCGGCCGGCAGGCGGCCGTCGACTTCAGCGACCGCCGCGCGCGCCAGCCGGACGATGCGCTCGTCCGGCGACGCTTCGGCCGCGTCGGTCCATTCCCGGATCGCGACGTCGATCCGCACCTCGGGATGATCGGTTCGGATCTCCTCGATGACCCGTCGGAACGGTGCCAGGACGGCAGCGGGATCGTCCTCCCCGGGCAGCAGACGCCGGTCGATGTCGACGACGCAGCGGTCGGGGACGACGTTCGGTGCGCTCCCGCCCTCGATCAGCGCGGCGTTGACGGTGGGGCCGCCGATCAGGGGGTGCGTCAGCTCCGGGAGCGCTTCCTCGAGCCGGAGCAACAGGCGCGCCATGGACGTGATCGCGTTCACGCCGCGGTGGGGTTGGGAGCCGTGGGCGGCCGTCCCGTGGGCGGTCGCCGTGATCCACGCGCCGCCACGCTCGGCCACGCCCAGCTGGAGCTCGGTCGGCTCGCCGACGATCGCGGCATCCTGGTCGAGCATCCCGCGTTGCGAGAGCACCTTCGTGCCGTGGATCCCCGCCAGCTCCTCGTCGGCCGCCAGGTGGAACCAGAGCGAGCCACCGAGCGGGACGCCGACGCGGGCGATCGCGGCCGCGCTCGCGAGCGCGGCCGCGATCGCCCCCTTCATGTCGCACGCACCGCGACCGATCAGCTTGCCGTCACGGATCTCGCCGGCGAAGGGGGGGCTCGTCCACCTGTCGGGCGACCCCGCCGGGACGGTGTCGAGGTGGCCGTTCCACGCGAGCGACGGGCGCGACCGATCCCCGAACCGGGCGACGACGGACGGTCGTCCGTCATCGCTCCGGATGATCTCGGGCGTGGCTCCGAGCGAGGTGAGGATGTCGGCCGCCATCGAGGCCGCCTCGTCCTCGGTGCCGCCCGGGTTCTCCGACGGCGCCCCGATCAGCGCGCGCGCGTAGGCCAGCAGCTCCTCGACGTCCACCGAGGCCGCCGCGGCATCGGCAGCGGGGGAACGAACATCATCGACCTCCGGCACGCCGGGCACGCTACCAGTCGTCCTCGGCCGGGCCATCTGTGGCGGCGTTCGGTGGGCGTTCTCCTACGATGGGGGTCATGGCGCTCACGGATCACCGTTCGGCGCTGCGCGAAGGGCTCGACCCGGATCCGCTTCCGGAGCCCGACCCCGGCGAGCGGCTCGCCGCCGTCCTCGCGTTGCTGATCGACGAGCCCGAACCGTCGCTGCTCTTCACCGAGCGGGCGGCCCATCTCAGCCGGCATCCTGGGGAGGTGTCGTTTCCCGGCGGGCTCGCCGAGCCGGGCGACGATGCGCTCGTCGCGACTGCGCTCCGCGAGACGCACGAGGAGATCGGTCTCGACCCCGCGCTTCCCCAAGTCCTCGGCGCCCTCCCGCCGATCCACACGTTCGTGTCGGGCATCCTCGTGACCCCGTTCGTCGCGGCCGTCCGCGCGCTCCCCACGCTGCACGAGAGTCGCGGCGAGATCGCTCGCGTCCTGACCGTCCCGACGCGGGCGCTCGCCACGCTCGAAGAGGAACGCGAGCTTCACCGCGACGGCGGGCGCGTCTGGAAGGGATGGTGGTACGAGACGGCGGACGCCACGATCTGGGGCGCGACCGGGTTCATGTTGCACGCGTTCCTCGAGCTCGCGCGGGAGACGGCGCCGTGGTTGACGTCCTGAGCCCGGAGGATCGCGAGCTCCGGGCGCTGCTCGGTGCGGTCCACACGGTCGCGGTGATCGGGCTCTCGTCCAACCCGGCGCGCCCGTCGTACCAGGTCGCGCGGTACCTCCAGGAGCACGGGTACCGGATCGTTCCTGTCAACCCGAACGAGACGGAGGTGCTCGGCGAGCGGGCCTACGCGTCACTCGCGGACGTCCCGAAAGACGTGGGGATCGCATCGTGAGCGAGGAGGCGGCGCGCATCGCGATGGACGGCGGCCTCGAGGTCATCATGGGCATCTGCATCCGGCACGTCCGTGCTCGATTGATGGGAGAGGAGCTGTAGATGACCGCGTGGGAGTACTTCGTCGCGCCGCTGCTGGAGCACAACCCTGGGGAGATCCTGAACACGTTCGGTGAGGACGGGTGGGAGCTGGTCGCCGTGACGCAGCAGCAGACGCCGGCGGGAGGGGCGTCGCTGATCGCGTACCTCAAACGCCCAAAGGCTTAGCCCGTCCGCGACACGCGGGTCGATCAGTCCCGGGCACATATGCCGAGCGCTTCGTCTCTATCCCGACGCGATTGAACCTTGCTGCAACCTGGGGTCTGTAGCTGTACAGGAACGAGATCGTCCGAGGAGTGTGAAGGGCAAGATGACTCGATCAGCCCCAGTTGGGCCCCTTTTCGCTTCGGTACTGGTACTGGCCATTCTGGCTCTCGCCGCGTGCAGTTCCGACTCTTTGACATCATCGACGTCGGCCGGGAGTGAGAACGCGTCATCCTCGCCGACCGTGTCAGGTATCGCAGATCCACTGGACGGCACGACGTGGCGAAACACGTTCACCTGCGACGACGTCTCCAAGGCGCTTGAGCAGGCGGGGCTCCAGCGATACGAGAAGCACGTTCTGCGCCCGGACAACCTAGGGCACTGCGACGAAACGATGCATACCACGCTCGCGTTCGCGCACGGCAGGTTAACGGGCAACGGAGAGAAGGGCGACTTGGTGCAACCCTATGAGCTCGTCAACGACCACACGTACATCAACGGGTTTCAGCCGCCTCAGAGCACGCTTACGACGTTGGCGCGTTCATGGCCAGGCCCTTCGTCCGGGTGAACTGAGCCCCAGATGAAGGGGGTCGCCTCCGAGCAACCCTGGAAGGGGTAGCGTAGGCGGGCGTGGCGCGTGGTTCGCGACGAGACACCGACCTACGCGCTCGTTCAGGAGCGGGGCGTGGGCGCCGAGGACGATTACTCGTCGTTCTTCCGAGCGGAGTTCGCGCGTGTCGTTCGCACCTCGTACCTGATCGTCCACGATCGCCAGAAGGCCGAGGACGTCGCCCAGGAGGCCTTCATCCAGCTGCTCGCTCATTGGAACAAGGTGATCCGCTACGACCGGCCGGAGGCGTGGGTTCGGAGAGTCGCGATCCGGATCGCAACACGCGCGGCACGCCGTGAGCGCCTCCGTCCGGTCTTGGAGGAGGCGAGCGATCCTCC
This sequence comes from Actinomycetota bacterium, assembly GCA_005883885.1. GTDB lineage: Bacteria > Actinomycetota > UBA4738 > UBA4738 > HRBIN12 > AC-51. The sequence continues at coordinate 4,826 of VAYF01000219.1, forward strand.
GCCTCCGTTCGTACCTCAAGACATCGATCTGCTGAACGCGGTCAAGCAGCTGCCGACGCAACAGCGAGCCGCCGTTGCCCTCTTCTACTTCGAGGATCGCCCGTTGCCGGAAGTCGCGCACATCCTTGGATGCTCGCATGCGGCCGCGAAGGTCCATGTGTTCAATGCCAGGAAGCGCCTGGCGCAACTTCTCGGGGAGGAGGCCGCCGATGTCGATCGACTCTAGGTTGCGGGAAGGGTTGCAGCGTTCGATGTCGGCGATCGCGACCGATCCCGATGAACATCTCGGGGACGTGCGCAGGCAGGGGCGCAAACGGTTGGTGATCCGTCGAACCGTGACTGCATCGGGTGTCGCGGCCTTCGTCGTGCTCGCGGCCGTCATCG
>VAYF01000219.1:5226-6687 GCA_005883885.1 Actinomycetota bacterium
AGCGGCGTCACTCAAGCGGCCGGGACGTGGGTGCTCAAGCTGCAAGGCGACGGCGTCCTTCAGCTCGCCCCCCTGCGGAACGGGAACCTGGGTGGCGGACCGAGCCAGTACCAGCTCTCGGGGAACGACTTCATCTCGACGGCCCTCGCGAGCGCGAGCTGCCAAGGGGTCGGAACGTACATCTGGTCACGCTCGGGATCGACGCTCACCTTCATCGTCGTGGCCGACCCCTGCGCTCTCAGGGTCGCCGTCTTCTCGTCGCGACCTTGGCGAGCAACATGAACCCGAAAGCGAGCCGGGGTCTGTCTTCGGGTGTGAAGGACATGATGACCCGGTCGATCGTTCATGCGCTTGGGCCCGCATGGCGCGGCGCGCTCGTGGCGACGGCGCTCGCCTTGCTTGCGGTCAGCTGCATACGGGGCGGGATCCCTTCCAAGGCGACGTACAGCGCTGCGTTCGCATCCGTGGACTGCCCGGCCGAGGTGCGCACGTCGACCACCCGCGCGACGAATTGCGGATATCTCACGGTCCCCGAGAACCGCTCCGATCCGACAGGTCGGCAGATCCGCTTGTTCGTTTTCCGCATGGAACCCGACTCCCTGACGACCGCCGCTCCGGTGATCTACGTCGGTGATGACCTCGGGTCCTCGTTCGATTACCGCCTCACCGGCTTCATGGCCGACCACCTCGATGGTCCCGAGGTGGTCGGGTTGCAGGCGCGGGGGACCGGCTACTCCGAGCCGAACCTCTCCTGTCCCGAGGTGGAGGCGATCGCACCCGAAACCCTCAGGAAGCCGATCGATGATCCGCACCTGCGGTCGGCCTTCGTTGGCGCGGTGACGGCATGTCACGACCGACTGGTCGGCCAGGGTGTCGATCTGTCTTCGTACGGTGTCGACGAGTCGGGTCAGGATGTCATCGACCTCGTCGGTGCGTTGGGCCTCTCGCGATGGGACGTGATCTCGAAGGGCTCCACGTCCAGGATCGTCTTCCAGGCGATGAGGGCGAATCCGGCGGGGCTGCGTTCGGTCGTCCTATCCGACACACCGGAGTTCCCCGACACGGATACGGATGCCGACGCGATGCGGAGCACTCGCGCAGCCTTCGCGGAGCTTGTGCATCTCTGACGCCCGGACCCGGCATGTGCACGAAGGTTCCCTCGGCTAGCGTCGTCGTTCGATCTCGCGATCGAACGGTTCGACAAGCACCCGGTCACGGTGCGGGTCTCAGGCGTAAAGATACGCGTGGACGGCGCGAGGGTGCTTCGCGATCTTCGCAACCTCTTCGCGAGCCTCGGGGACATCTCGGTCGTGAACCACCTGCCGGCGACGATCGAGGCGCTCGCGACCGCGAAGGATCCGGTCAGTTCGCTCCGCGCGCTGGTGGCCCCCGAGATCACGGCTCCCACCTTCTGCGCGGGCTACCTGCCGTTCTGCTCGGGCCTCATCAACCAAGGTGCGT
>VAYF01000220.1:0-494 GCA_005883885.1 Actinomycetota bacterium
ACGCCGCTCGCGACGTATCCGTCGTCGCTCGGACCGGCGATCGACGTCGGGCGGCACCTGGTTCTCCCCACGATCACACTCGTACTCGTCGATATCGGTCAGTTCGTCCTGATCACCCGCAGCTCGCTCGTGGACGTGCTGACCGAGGACTTCGTGACGACCGCCAAGGCCAAAGGGATGTCGAGACGCCGAGTGGTGTGGGGCCATGCGGTTCGAAACGGCATGCTGCCGGTCGTGACAACCACGGCCCTGTATGTCGGCATCGTCGTCGGCGGCGCGATCCAGGTCGAGACCGTCTTCTCCTGGCCGGGGATGGGTGAGCTGACCTACGAGGCCGTCTTGCGCCGCGACTATCCGGTCCTCGAGGCGTGCTTCCTGTTGTTCGCCGTCACGGTGATCGTCGCGAACTTCCTCGCCGACCTGTTGTACCGCGTGCTCGACCCGCGGGTGAAGGAAGCCTGATGTCCGATCTGATGCAGCAGGCGGAGCGACTG
>VAYF01000220.1:556-6984 GCA_005883885.1 Actinomycetota bacterium
GTGGGTACCACGGCGGCCGACATCTTGGCCTCGCCCTCGCGGACGCGTTGGTTGGGGACCGACGAGCTCGGGCGGGACGTGTGGTCGCAGTTCCTGGTCGCCGGGCGAGTGTCGATCGTCGTGGGTCTGCTCGCGACGCTGATCTCGATCGCGGTCGGCGCGGCGATCGGGCTGATCGCTGGTTACCGAGGCGGATGGATCGACGCGACCCTGATGCGCGTCACGGACTTCTTCCTGGTGTTGCCGACGATCCCGTTGGTGATCGTGCTCGCGGCCATCTTCGGCTCGAGCCTCGAGATCATCATCCTCGTGATCGGGCTCACGGGGTGGCCCAGCGTCGCGAGGATCGTACGGTCCCAGGTCTTGTCGCTCCGGGAACGAGCGTTCGTGATGCGGGCGCATTCGATCGGGGCCTCCCGGGTCCGCGTGATCATGCGGCGGATCCTTCCGAACGTTGCGCCGCTGATCTTCGCGAACGCCGTGCTGGTGATCGCGGGTTCGATCCTGGCGGAAGCCACGCTCGCGTTCCTCGGCCTCGGCGACCCGGTCCATGTGTCTTGGGGAACGATGCTGCATTTCGCCTTCGTCAGCGGCGCCGTCGGACGCGGGGCCTGGTGGTACTTCATGCCGCCCGGGATCGGCATCCTGCTCGTCGTGTTGGGCTTCACGCTGGCCGGCCACACACTGGACAGGATCTTGAACCCTCGGCTCCGGGAGCGTCGGTGAGCCTGCTCGAGATCCACGACCTGCGCGTGCGCTACCGGACCGAGTCCGCCTCGATCGAGGCGGTGGCCGGTGTCGACCTTCGGCTCGAGCGAGGGGAGGTGCTTGGCCTCGCCGGTGAGTCCGGGTGCGGCAAGACGACGTTGGCCCTCGCGCTGCCGCAGCTCCTTCCGGAGTCCGCCTCGATCACCGGCTCGATCACGCTCGACGATCAGGAGCTGGTCGGTCTCGACGAGGGGCTCATGCAAGACGTGCGGTGGCGTCGCATCGCGGTCGTGTTCCAAGGGGCGATGAACGCCCTGAATCCGGTGCACACGATCGGGCATCAGCTCCGCGAGCCGATCAAGCTGCACGAGCCGGATACGCCGAAGGAAGAGGCGACGGCCCGCGCCGCGGAGCTGCTGGATGCGGTCGGGATCACGCCCGACCGTGCCGCCGATCACCCGCATGAGCTCTCCGGTGGGATGCGCCAGCGCGTGATGATCGCGATGGCGCTCGCGTGCCGCCCGGACCTCGTGATCGCCGACGAGCCGGTCACGGCGCTCGACGTCATGACCCAAGCACAGATCCTGAACCTGTTGCGCGACCTGAAGGAACGGTTCGCTCTTTCGATGCTGTTGATCTCCCATGACCTGTCGGTGCTCGCCGAGACCTGCGACCGCGTGGGGATCATGTACGCCGGTCGCCTCGTCGAGGAGGCGAACGCCCGCACGCTGTTCCCTGGAGAGAACCTCGGCGAGGGGCCCCAGCATCCCTACACGAAGGGTCTGCTCCAAGCGTTCCCCAACGTACGCGGAGAGCGGCGGTTCGTCGATGGGATGCCGGGCTACCCACCCGACCTCGCGGCGCCGCCTCTGGGATGCCGGTTCGAACCTCGCTGTCCCGTCGCGATCGACCGCTGTCGGACCGATGACCCGGCCGTGCGGAGCGTCGGCGTCGATCACATCGCCGCGTGTCATCTCGTAGGTGAGGAGGCGACGAGATGAGCGACCGGGCGCTCGATGTTCACGGCGAGGTGCTGGCGTTGGTCGGCGAGTCCGGATGCGGAAAGACCTCGATCGCTCGGGCGGTGATGCGTCTGGTCGAACCGCAGCGGGGCACGATCGAGTTCCTGGGGCACGACATCGCGCACTTGTCGACGCGCGCGCTACGGCCGCTCCGCGACCGGCTCCAGATGGTCTTCCAGGACCCGTACGAGTCGCTCGATCCGCGGCAGTCGGTGTTCGATATCGTTGCCGAGCCGCTCGCGGTGCACAAGCGAACCGTGAACCCGTCGGAGAAGCGGCGGGTCGTGTTCGACGCGTTGGAGCGCGCGGGCTTGCACCCGGCGAACGAGCTGGCGATGCGTTACCCCCATCACCTGTCGGGTGGGCAGCGCCAACGCGTCGCGATCGCGGCGGCGATGGTGCTCGAACCGAGCCTCGTCGTCGCGGACGAGCCGGTGTCGATGCTCGATGTCTCCTTGCGCGCGGGGATCCTACGGCTGATGCTGGACCTCCGCGAGCGCCGCGACCTTGCCTACCTGTTCATCACGCACGACCTCTCGCTCGCGTGGGTTGTCGCCGACCGCATCGCGGTCGTCTACCTGGGACGGATCGTGGAGGTTGGTCCCTCGGACGAAGTCATCACACACCCGAAACACCCGTACACACGCTCTCTGGTGTCGGTGATCCCCGTCCCGGAGGCCGGTGCCGCAGCCGAGCAGATCCTGCTGCAGGGCGAGACGCCGTCCGCACGGGCCATCCCCGCCGGCTGCCGGTTCCATCCGCGCTGTTGGCGGTTCGAAGCGCTGGGGCGACCGGAACCGTGTCTCACCGACGACCCGGCGCTCCGGGCCGAGACGCATGGCGTCGCGTGCCATTTCGCCCTCGACGAAGTGATCGATCAGGAAGGAGCTCGACGGTGATCACGGCCGAACAAGCCGAAAGGTTGCTGGCGGATCTGGTGCGGATCGAATCGGTGACCCCATGGTTGATCCCAGACGGATCCGGTGAGCGGGCCGCCTCCGCTTTCGTCGCGGAGTGGGCGGGGGACCTACTCGTTGAGGTGGCAACGGAAGAGATCGCCCAAGGCCGCGTCAATACCCTGTTGCGGCTCCGTGGAGACGCGCCCGGCCCAACATTGTGCGTGAACGCCCACATCGATACCGTCGGCTTCGCGAACTGGAACGACCGGGCTCTCGAGCCACGTGTCGACGGCGACATGATGATCGGGCTCGGCGCTGCTGACGACAAGGCTGGGTGCGTCGCGGCGCTTCTCGCGTTGCGGGAGCTGAGAGAGAGCGGCGCGTCGCTCGCTGGTGATCTGCTCATCGCGCTCGTAGCGGACGAGGAGGGCGTGTCGATCGGTACCGAGGCCCTGCTGGCTCGCCACGCGAAGCCTGCCCACGGTTCGGCGCCCGAGAAGGGCGTCGACGCGATCGTGCATATGGCGGAGGTGATCCAGCGCTTGCATCGACTCGACGTCGACGTGTTCCAAGCCCATCCCGATCCGATGAACGGCCGCACGGTGCTTCACACCGGGACGATCTCCGGCGGGACCGATTACGCGACCTATCCGGGAAGCGCCGTGCTAGGCATCGAGATCGGCACGCAACCCGGTGAGCACCTGACCGATCGCGTGCGCGACATCGAGCGGATCTTCGAGGAGGTTCGCGCGCTCGATCCGCGCTTCAGAGGTGAGGTCGTGATCAGGTTGGACCGCGAGCCCTTCCGGGCCGAAGGCCACGAAGCGTTGTACGAGGCGATGGACGCGGCGACCGTGGATGTGCTGGGCAAGCACCTCGAGCCCGCCGGCCTGAACGCGTGGGCCGATTCGGGCCTCACCCAAGCCGCGGGCGTACCGACCCTGATGTTCGGCCCGCTGGGAGGAAACTTCCACGCCCCGGAGGAATGGGTTTCGATCCCCGAAGTGGCGTCGTCGGCGCGGATCGTGGAAGGCGCGGTGCGACGGTTCCTTGGGTAGCGCTGCCGGACCCGTTCCGAGGCCCCGGCATCTGCCGGCACCTGCGAACCGTGCCGTAGAAGGCGGGCGCTGGGGCAGCAACCTCTTCACACGGATCCAGCGGCGAACATCCGGCTCGTGAGTTCGACCGCCTGGCCACCACCATCCGCGACGAGGGTCGTGCCGCTCACGATCGAGGACTCGTCCGAGGCCAGGAACAGACAGCAATAGGCGATCTCTTCGGCGGTCCCGGCGCGTCGCAAGGGTACGTCCGAAGTGGCGAGGGCGTACGCCTCCTGGCGACCGATGCCATTGGCGGCGCCCAACTCGTCCATGGACTCGTCGCCCATCGGTGTGATGATCCATCCGGGGCAGAGCGCGTTCGCGCGGATCCCCTGGGGGCCATAGTCAACTGCGATCGCGCGCGCCAGGGCGTTCAGCCCAGCTTTCGAGGCGTCGTAGGCGGCGGAAAGGGGAGCGGCCGCCATCGCATTGGTGCTCGACACCAGTACGACCGAGCCTCCGCCACGCTCGAGCATGACGGGCAGTGCCGCGCGCGTGATCATCATCGGACCGGTCAGGTTCACGTCCAGCGTCCGTCGCCAGTGCTCGTCGTCCATGTCACCGACGGACCCTTCGATGCCCATCCCGGCGCTCGCCACGACGACAGCCGTTATCGGTGCGCGAGTATCCCTTATGGGCCCGGCCGACGCGTGGGGCCAGTTCGGCTGTGGGACCATCTGGCGATGGGGACGGGGAACCGCCCACCCGACCGTCGCGCAGGACCCTTCACCGGGCTCTCCCGGAACGTCGTCGTGCTGTCGTGGGTGAGCTTCTTCCAGGATGCCGCCTCGGAGATGCTCTACCCGGTGCTTCCGTTGTTCCTGACGGGAGTGCTCGGGGCGCCGCCTTCGGTCGTCGGCTTGATCGAGGGCCTGGCGGAGGGCACGGCGTCGGTGATGAAGGCGGTCTCCGGACGTCTCGCGGATATCCGGCGCAGGCGTCCCCTGGTGGCTGCGGGGTACGGGATCTCCTCGCTGTCCAAACTCGTGATCGGCTTCGCCACCGGGTGGCCGCTCGTGCTGGTGGCTCGGTTCGCCGATCGGTTCGGCAAGGGGCTGCGGACGTCGCCGCGAGATGCACTGATCGCCGCCGACACCGCTCCGGAACATCGTGGTCGGGCGTTCGGATTCAATCGCGCGCTGGATACCGCCGGAGCGGTGGTGGGCCCCCTTGCAGGGCTGGCCCTCTACGAGGCTCTGGACCACCGGATCCGGCCCCTGTTCTTCGTGGCGTTCGTCCCCGCGGCGGCAAGCGTGGCGTTGATCGGGCTCGTTCGGGAGCCGGTCACGCCTCCCGTTCACCGAAACGCTCGGCAACTTCGGGGCCCTCTGCCCCGCCGGTACTGGAGGGTGGTGGTCTTCCTGACGTTGTTCGGCCTCGCCAACTTCTCCGACGCGCTGCTGATCCTCAGGGTGAAGGCGCTCGGCCTGAGCTTCGTCGAGATCATCCTGGCCTACGCGCTTTACAACGTCAGTTACGCGATCCTCAGCTACCCGGCGGGCGTCATCTCCGACCGTGTGCCGCGGCGGATCGTCTTCGCGACGGGATTGGGGATCTTCGCGGCTGCGTATCTCGGCCTCGGCGCCGTCACCTCCGCCGGGTGGGTGTGGTTCCTCCTGCCTCTCTACGGCGGCTACACGGCGTTGACCGACGGCGTCGGCAAGGCGTGGGTCGCCGACCTCCTGCCTGAGGAGCGGGTGGGAAGCGGCCTCGGCTTCTATCAAGGGCTCGCCGGAGGCGCCGCGTTGCTTGCGGGCGTGTGGGCGGGTCTCGCATGGGGGTCCAGCGGCCGACTGCCGCTCTTGGTTTCGGGCGTTGTGGTCGCCGGTCTTGCCGGCGTGTTGCTCGTGGCCGGAGACCGTTTGGAGCGCGGCGGCGTTCGTTCTCGGGTTCCGGCATAGACTCCCGGCGTGACGTCGCGTCGCCGCCTCGAGGCGCTCTTCACCGCCGTTGCCGATCGAGAACTGACGCCTGCGGCTGCCGCGGACGAACTTGCTTCCATGCCGTTCAGTGACCTCTCCTACGCTCGTGTCGACACCCACCGAGAGCTCCGGCAGGGAGCGTCTGAGGCGATCCTCGGCCAGGGGAAGACTCCGGAGCAGGTGGCGGGGATCGCGCTCGCGCTTGCGGACGCGGGTGCGTCGAGCGTTCTGGTGACGCGAGCCGACGACGAGATGCGGCGAGCCGTGACGGAGGTCCTGCCCGACGCCATCGAGCACGAGCGTGCCCGCGCGGTCTGGGTCGAGCGAACACCGCTCGAGAAGCGAGGGAACGTCTTGATCATCTCGGCCGGTACGTCGGACGGCCCGATCGTTCACGAGACGCGGATCCGAGCCGAACTCCTCGGCACGGAGGTCACGGTGCAGGAGGACGTCGGGGTGGCCGGGCTGCACCGCCTCGCCGCCGTCCTACCGGATCTGCGCAAGGCCGACGTCGTGGTCGTCGTCGCAGGGATGGACGGTGCGCTCGCGAGCGTCATCGGCGGACTCGCGCCCTGTCCGGTGATCGGTGTCCCTACCAGCGTGGGCTACGGATCGGCCCGTCACGGCGAGACGGCGCTGTACGCCATGCTCTCCTCGTGCGCCGACGGGCTGGCGGTCGTGGGGATCGATGACGGGCTCGGCGCGGGCTCGGTTGCGGCCCGGATCGCACGTCGGGCGGCCCGATGACGACGATCGCGTACCTGGACTGCATCGGCG
>VAYF01000222.1 GCA_005883885.1 Actinomycetota bacterium
GACCAAAACCACCAAAGGGGCTTGAAGGGGACAGGGCTCAAGAGGATCAGAAGGCCGATGACGGCGATGGTCGTCAGGAATAGGCAAATGCTCACAAAGAGCAGCAGCCGGTCCCGGTTCCTCGCCTCTCTCATCGGCGGTTACATCATGACTGGGTCAGCTCAAGGTTTCGAGTAGGAGAAAGGTACTGCAAAGGTCGTACGCCGATGCGGGGGCTTGTCCCCCGGACGGGGGTCCCCCGATAGTGGCCAGCGTGTCCCCCGGGCGGGGATATGACGAAGGAGGAAGAGGATGAAGATCGCGCGCCGCGTGATTCTGGCTCTCGCGTCGGTGACGGCTCTCGCCCTGGCGGGCGGCGCTCACTGGCGGGTCGGCTAGACCAGCACCTCAATCTAGTGAGGTCTCCGGCCATCTGGCCGGGGGCCTCTTCGTTTTTGGGGCGCGCCTCTCTCTAGAGAGATCTAGCTAGAAAGGGCTCGAAACGCATTTGCTATCTGGCTCTAAAGCGCAATTTTAAGTGGCACTTTGGCTGCGACGGTGGTTCCCTCCCCTAGCCGCGACTCGACGACCAGTTTCCCGCCCCGGGACTCCACCCTCTCCTTCATCAGTTGGAGGCCGAAGTGATTCCGCAAGTCGACGTTCGACGTCTCAAACCCAACACCGGCATCTGACACGATCAACCGTCCGTTGAGGTCTTCCTCCCAGATGCGGACCGTTATCCTTCGGGCCTTCGAGTACTTCGCCGCGTTTGTTAAGGCTTCTCTCGCGACTTGATAGAGGACGAGTAGAGCCTCGTCCGACCCATCGAGATCTTCTAGAAAGAGGTCCACGGGCGGCGCCCCGCTTGACTGAAGATGCTCCGCGAGCAGACGGACTGTTCCGACGAGCCCCTCAGGACCAAGCGACGACCTGCGAAGCTGATCCACCACATGTCGAACAGCCGCTTGAGATGCAACAGTCGCTGCGAGTAACTCGGGAAGGTCTGAATCAAGATCCAGTAATCGCCCCGACTCGAGATCCTCTTTAAGGACTTGACCCATGAGATGAACCTTGAAGAGGGGCGGCAACACCTCGTCATGCAGCTCGCCCGCAAGAGCGATGCGTTCATCGCGCCGTTCCTCCCCGACCGATTGCGTGGTCCTTCGCAACGCCTCGTCCTTCGTGGCGACTCGCTCCTTCGCCTCGGCAAGCCTTTCGGCTCGAAGGAGCCCTCCCCTCGCCAGCGAAAGAGGAACAAGGCAAAAGAGGAGACCCCATGCACCCGCAGCCAGGTATATGGCAGCTATCAGTGGGGCGACCAGCCCCATCGAGACGTAGAGAACTGTGCTATCGGCGGGAGCTGATCCGAACAACAGCCGTATCGCGGTGAGAGGTGAGATTCTGTCGCGAAGAACTATCGTCGGCACCACAAAGGCTGCATTGACAGCGAAATCGGCCCCAAGGGCGACTAACGACCAAAGGGCGACCGCTGGCCACGCGGCGGCGTTGACTTCCCCGACGTGGAGGATAAAGGCAGCTGCTGTGGTGGCTAGTGCGACCTGCGAACGATTGAATATGGCTCGCGAGACTGAAGACTCACCGCGAACCTCCATCGGATCCAAGCAGCCCACGAAAGACACGATTGCCGCGAAAGCCAGAGGGAAGAGAAGGGCTGCAGCGAGGGAGACTGGTAGAGACATCGTCAAAGTCACGCCCTTCCCGACCCGAACGAGCATTAGGTCAGCTGCGAGCGCAACGGTTGCCCACAGAGCAATCTCCGGCATGCTGCCCTCCAGGTCCGCGCGCTCAGCGAAAACGAGCAGACTGAGAAAGACGATGATGCCGAGGGACGAAGCAAACTGAAATACCCGGACCGCGACAGAATCATCTTCACCGCGAGTAGTCGGGTTATGCAAATCACCGGATGCCGTGGTTGTAACCATTCCCCCTCCCCGCCGCGTCTCGCGGCGCAAGCCCTTGGGGATTCTTACGCCCGGCGGTTATCCACAGGCAAGGTGTATGGCGTTGAAAGAGTGACAAGGCGAACGAACGCGCACGTCAGACGGTGGAAGGGTTTCATGCGTTCGACCGAGGCGTGAGACACTCGCTCACATGGACGAGCACATCCGCCGTCGAGACGTATGGGGCGACGACCCCGAAGAGGTGGATGCATCCGAGACCGTTGCCGAGCTCGAGGTCATCGAGCCCGAAGCTGCTCGCCGCTGGCACGACCATCCTGCATTCGTTCCAGTCAAGGCGGTTGCGCGCTTCATCCAACGCAGCGGCAAGCGCGTCGCCGTGACCATCGCCGGCTTCGCCGTGCTCCTCGCCGGTATCGCACTCCTCGTTCTTCCGGGACCGGGGTGGCTCTTGATCTTCATCGGCCTGACGATCCTCGCTACCGAGTACGTGTGGGCGCAGCGTCTCCTGAACGCGGCCAAGCGCAAGGCAGAGCAGGCGAAGGCCGCGGTGCTCCGCAAGAAGGACAGTGGCGGAGCGCCCTCGTCCTGAGATGGCCTCGATGACGACCGGCTCGATCCTGATCGGCACCTCTTCGTGGACCGACAAGACGCTGATCAAGGACGGGCACTTCTACCCGCCCGACGCGAGGACGGCGGAGAAACGCCTGCAGTTCTACGCGTCGCAGTTCCCGCTGGTGGAGGTCGATTCGACGTACTACTTCCCCCCTTCGGAGAGCAACTCGGTCCTGTGGATCGAGCGCACACCGAAGAACTTCACGTTCAACATCAAGGCCTACTCCCTGCTGACCAACCACCCGACGCGGCCGAACTCGCTCTACAAGGACCTGCAACCCGCCATCCCCGAAGGCAAACGCAACGTCTACCGGGAGCAACTCCCCGGCGAAGTCGTCGACGAGGTCTGGCAACGCTTCCGCGACGCACTGATGCCCCTGCATTCAGCGGGCAAGATGGGGGCCGTACTCTTCCAGTTCCCGCAGTGGTTCGTGATCTCGACGAAGTCCAAGGCGTACATCGAAGAGTGCGTCGAACGGCTCCCGGACTTCCGCGTGGCGGTCGAGTTCCGTCACAAGAGCTGGATGGAAGAGCGGAACGTCGAGGAGACGCTCGGCTTCCTCGAGGAACGCGACCTCCCCTACGTCTGTGTTGATATGCCGCAAGGTTTCGACTCCAGCATCCCGCCGATCGCCGCGGCGACAGCGAAGGACCTGGCGATGGTCCGGTTCCACGGCCGCAACCGCGAGACGTGGCAAGCGAAGAGCGACACGGCGAGCGTGCGCTTCCGCTACGACTACCCGAAAGAAGAGCTCCAGGAATGGGTTCCGCGGCTCGAGTCCCTCGCCGACCAGGCGCGCGAGACGCACGTCCTGATGAACAACTGTTACCAGGATTTCGCGGTCAGGAACGGCCGCGAGCTCGGCGACCTCCTCGGCCTCGAGTTGGGAGATTGATCACGGCAACTGGACGACCGGTGAGATCAGGGTTCCGTCCCACGCGCGGACGACGTCACTCGGCGGCACGGGGTCAGTGAGACCCGGAGAGTTGTCCATCAGCGGCTGCCCGTCGATGGTCCAGGCGCCCTTCGTGCCATCGGGACACTCGAGGAGCGCGGCGCGATCGTTCGCCGCGGCATCTTGGA
>VAYF01000223.1 GCA_005883885.1 Actinomycetota bacterium
TCTCGACGCACTTCGTCGACCTGCAGCGTGACCAGACCGTGCAGGACGTCCTGGATGCCGTGGAAGGGGGCCTGCGGAGCGTCGAGCACGTGAAGCGCGCGACCTACATCGGCACGGCGATCGACCAGGGACGCACGAGCGGGGTGCTCGCGGCCGAGATCGTGAACGCCGCGCTCGGCTGGGAGCTGGGCGCGCAGGGACCGACCAACGCGCGCCCGCCGTACGTGCCGGTGCCGTTCTCGGTGCTCGCGGGGATGGACCGCGGCCCGACGCTGCTGGATCCGAAGCGAACCACCCCGATCCACGCGGCCCACGTGGAGAGCGGCGCGGTCTTCGAGAACGTCGGGCAATGGCTGCGCCCGCGGTACTTCCCGGAGGACGGCGAAGGTCTCGACGCCGCGGTCGAACGCGAGTGTCTGGCCGTCCGGGACGCGGCGGGCGCCCTGGATGCGTCGACGCTCGGCAAGATCGAGGTCGCCGGGCCCGACGCCGCCGTCTTCCTGGACCGGATGTACACGAACCGGATGTCGAACCTCGCCGTCGGCTCGATCCGGTACGGGTTCATGCTGGGGCTCGACGGGATGGTGTTCGACGACGGCGTCGCGATGCGGCTCGCCGACGATCGCTACCTCGTGACGACGACCACGGGCGGCGCGGCGGCCGTCCTGGATCGGTTCGAGGAGTGGCTCCAGACCGAATGGCCCGAACTGCGGGTCTCCTGCACGAGCGTGACCGAGCAGTGGGCGGTCGTCGCGGTCGGCGGACCCGGCGCCCGCTACGTCGTGACGAAGATCGGCACCGACGTGGACCTCGCGGCCGAAGCCTTCCCGTGGATGACCTGGCGGGAGGGGACGGTCGCGGGCGTCCCGTGCCGCGTGTGCCGCGTCAGCTTCCACGGCGAGCTCTCCTACGAGCTGCACGTCTCCTCGTGGCACGGACGTCACGTCTGGGACGCCGTGGTCGCGGCGGGCGCCGTGCCGTACGGGACCGAGGCGATGCACGTCCTCCGGGCGGAGAAGGGCTACGTGATCGTCGGACAGGAGACCGACGGCACGGTCACACCGGACGATCTCGGGATGGGATGGATCGTGAACCCGTCGAAGGGCGATTTCGTCGGCAAGCGTTCGCTCGTGCGGGCCGACACGCTGCGCAAGGATCGCAAGCAGCTCGTGGCGCTGCTCCCGCACGACCGCGCGGCGCTCGTGGTCGAGGGCTCGCAGCTGGTCGGTTCGGCCGAGCTCCCGATGCCTCCCGTGTCGATGCTCGGCCACGTCACCTCCAGCTACCGGAGCGCGATCCTGGAACGCACGTTCGCGCTCGCGATGCTCAAGGAAGGACGGGCGATGCGCGGCGGCACCGTGTGGGCCGCGTCGCGCGGTCACACGATCGCGTGCGAGGTCGCGGACCCCGTCGTCTACGACCCCGAGGACCGCCGACGTGATGGCTGACGCACGAGCTCGCTCGCCGTTGGCCGACCGCGTCGCGGATCTGACGACCATCGGCGCCGAGCAGGTGCCCTTCCTGGCGCAAGTGGACCTGCGGGTCGACCCGGAGCACGCCGACCTCGCGCCGTATGCATTGCCGCTCGAGCCCGACACCGCATGGCACGATGAACATCACGCGGCACTGTGGCTCGGGCCGGACGAGTGGCTGATCCTCGGCCCGGCCGATACGGCCCACGAGATCGTTACCGCGCTGGAGGCGGCGTTCGCCGACGTTCAGCGATCGGTCGTCGACGTCCTCGGGCGCGCGCAGGTGATCCTCCATGAGCGGACTGAGACGACCGGGATCCTCGTGAGGCCATCGTTCGCGGACTACCTCGTGGACCTCCTGCTCGCGGTCCGCGGCGCCACGGGCGGCGTGGGAGCATGAGCGCCGTGGACGTCGACCGGCTGGCCAAGCTGCCGCTGTTCGGGGAGCTCGACACGTACGACCTCGGCCAGCTCGCCGGCTGGCTGGTGGACATCGAGCGGCGTGAGGGTGAGTCACTCATGGAGCAGGGCGCGATGCCCGACCTGCTCTTCGTGCTGGAGACCGGCACGGTCGACGTGCTCCGGGACGGGGAGCGGGTCGCGTCGCTCGGACCGGGCCAGGTCGTCGGCGAGATCAGCCTGATCGAACCCCAGCGCCGGACCGCGACGGTGCGCGCCACGTCGGACGTCCGCGCCGTCGCCCTGCCGCTCGAGCGCCTGGACGAGCTCGAGGGCGAGATGCCCGAGATCGTACGGAAGTTGCGGTGGATCGCGGGCAAGCGGCTCGAGGAGCTCGGCGGCTGAAGCCGAAGGCTTCAGCCGCCGAGCTCCTCGAGCATCCGGCGCTGCCAGGCCGCCGTCTGCTCCACCTGGTTGAACGTGAAGACGTGCAGGACGCGGACGTCGGCGACCGGGTCCGCCAGCATCGGCGCCAGCCGTTCCAGGAACGCGTCGGGGCCGAACGATCCACCGCGGACCAGGTGCCCGATCAACTGCTTGTTCTTCTTCAGGTAGCGCGCCGAATCGGAGACCCCGATCCGGGCGGCGATCCTCATCAGCTTCGGGAGGTCCGCGACGCCGGGAACGCCCAGGTGCAACGGCAGGATGATCCCGGCGTCGCGGACCTCCCCCATCCACCGCGTCACCGCGGCCGGGTTGAAGCTCATCTGCGACGTCATCGCGTTCGCGTACCGCTGCTTCTCGCGGAGCACCTCGAGGAGGCGTTCGTCGGGGATGTCCGGATGTCCCTCCGGATAGCAGGGCACCCCGATCTCTTCGAAGGGATGACCCAGCTCGTCCATCGCGCGGAGCAGCATCAGGCCGTCGTGGAGCTCCCCCCGGTCCCTGGTATCCCCACCCACGACGAACACCTTGCGGAGGCCGTTCGCCCGCGCCCGCTCCAGCAACCGGGCCAGGTGCGCGCGATCGCGGAGCATGTGCGCCGAGAGGTGCGGCGTCACGTCGTGACCCTGCGCTGCGACCGCCTCCGCCAGGTCGAACGTCGCTTCGATGCCGTGGCTCGGCGAGGCCGTCACGGTCACCTGCGATCCGGGCGGCAACGCCGAGGCGCTCTCGAGCGCGCTCGAGAGCGGGATCAGCTCGTAGCGGGCGTCGGCGACGAGCGACTTCAGCGCCGCCCGTTGCTCCTCGGTCAGGCCGGACGCCCGCCGCCGCTTCCAGAACCGCAAGCTCATGTGATCCGCTCCTCACGGCATCGTGCCGCACGTCTCATCGACGGGTGACGAGCATGACTGAACCGCCGGTCACAACGTGAACCGGAAGACGAGGCCGGGGTGACCGGCGATCAACCCTTCGGGATCTCCTTCGTCGGGTCCCAGTGCGGCATCGACACGACGGTCGCACCGACCTTCCCGGAGACGGGCGTCTCGACCTGGAGCTCGGTGCCCAGCTCGGTGTGCTCGATCGGCAGCATCGCGAACCCGATGTTCTTCTCCAGTCGCGGCGAGAAGCAAGCGGACGTCACGCGACCGACCTCCGAACCGCCCGCGGACACCGGGAAGAAGTCGAGCATCTCGTTGTCGATGTAGGAGCCGAGCGGCGCGCCCTCGATGTCCACCCCGACGAGCTTCTGGGAGACGCCTTCGGCCTTGATCCGCTTGAGGGCTGCCTTGCCCATGAAGTCGGCTTCCTGGTCCAGGTCCACCATCCAGGTGTAGTGGTAGCCGACCTCGAAGGGGTTGTTCTCGTACCACATGTCCGCACCGAAGGCGAGTATGCCCCCCTCGATCCGACGGATGTGGCACGGGCCGATCACCTCGAGCCCGTGGGGCTTGCCGGCCTCGAGCACCGTGTCCCACAGCTTCACGCCGTGCGTCGACGCGTCGCGCAGGTAGATCTCGTAACCGACCTCGCCGGTGTACCCGGTGCGCGACACGACGACCGACATGCCGTCGAGGTCCGCCTTCATCAGGCCGTAGTACGGGACGTCGAGGATCCGGTCGCCGAAGAGCTCGGTCAGCACCTTCTTCGCGTTGGGGCCTTGGATCTGGACCGGCGCCACATCGATCTCCTGGACGGTGACGTCCATCCCCTTGGCGGCGGCGATCCCCATCGCGTAGAGGTTCACGTCCGAGTCGGCGAGCGAGAGCCAGAACTCGTCCTCCTCGACCCGGAGCAGCACGGGGTCGTTCAGGATCCCGCCGTCCGGGCTCGTGATGAAAACGTACTTGGCCTGGTCGACGGCACACTTGTTGAGGTCGCGCGGCACGATCATGTTCGTCAGGTCGAACGCGTCGCGACCCTTGATCTGGATCTGCTTCTCGACGCCCACGTCCCAGAGCGTCACGCCGTTCACCAGGCTCCAGTACTCGGCGACGGGGTCGCCGTAGTGCCGCGGGTGGTACGTGTGGTTGTAGACGCTGTAGCGCGCGACGCCGTGGCGGCGCGACGCGTAGAAGTAGGGCGACTTGCGGATCCTCGTGTAGAGCAGGATCCCGGGGTTGTCGTTCACGGTCACCGGTGCAACTCCTTTCCTTTATGCCCGAAGGCTATGCCCGAAGGCGCTCGCCCGCGGGGTCCCACAAAGGCTCGGCGGCGACGTTCGCCGCGAGCCGGTCTCCGAAGTACTCGATCTCGAGCGTCGTGCCCTCGTCCGCGAACTCCAACGGCAGGTAGCCGTAGGCGATCCCGCGGCCGATCGAATAGCCGTAGTTCGCGCTGGTGACGTAGCTCACGACGCGGCCGCCGGCCCAGATCGGCTCCTTGCCCATCACGACCGCGTCCGGGTCGGCGAGCACGATGCACGAGAGCCTCTCGGTCGGGCCGCGCTCCTGCTTCGCGCGGAGCGCGTCATGCCCCTGGAACTCCTTGTCCATCTTCACCGCGAAGCCGAGGCCGGCCTCGAAGGGATCGTGCTCCGTCGAGAGGTCCTGGCCCCAGAGCCGGTAGCCCTTCTCCAGACGGAGGGAATCGAACGCGCCCAGACCGCCCGCGATCAGCCCATGCTCGACGCCTGCCTCCCACAGCAGATCCCAGACGCGCGCGCCCATCTCGATCGGGCCGTAGAGCTCCCATCCGAGCTCGCCCACGTAGCTGATCCGCTGCGCGAACGCCGGCACTTCGCCGATCGCCAGCTCCCGCATGGTCATGTACGGGAACGCCTCGTTCGCGAGGTCGGCGTCGGTGACGGCCGCGAGGACGTCGCGCGCGCGCGGTCCCCAGAGGCCGAGGCAGAACCGGTGGTCGGTCATGTTCGCGATCGACACGCGCTCGTCGTCGCGGAGCTGCCGCCGGAGCCACGCGAGGTCGTGCATGCCCGAACCTCCGCCGGTCACGACCATGAACGAATCCTCGCCGGCGCGCGTGACGGTCAGGTCGCAGCGGATCCCGCCCGAGGCGGTGAGCATCGAGGTGTAGATCACGGTGCCGGGGCGCCGGTCGATCCGGTTCGCGCAGACCCGTTCGAGGAACGCGAGGGCG
>VAYF01000224.1 GCA_005883885.1 Actinomycetota bacterium
GTTCCAGGAAGAACCGGCGTCGTCGCTGCGGTACACGCTCCCGTGGAACTGCATGAAGAGTCGTTCGGGCGCCGCCGGCGCTCGGTGCAGGTTGTGGACGCAGAGTGTGTTCGTCCCCGCTCGAGCCTCCTCCGGCAGGTACCTCGGAACGAGCCCGGTGTACCCGGTCGTCCATGAGCCGCCGCCGTCCTCCGTCAGCCACACACCGGCCGCGGACACCCCGATCGCCAGCCGCTGCGGATCACCCGGCCACGGGCAGATCGAATGCAACGCGAGCCCGCCGAACCCCGGCTGCCAGTCGCCGGCGATCCGCTCTTTCCACAGCGGCTCGTTCAAGCTCCAGGACGCTCCTCCGTCCGTGCTCACGAACAACGCGGCAGGGGCGACCCCGGCGTACAACACCCCGTCGGCCTCGCCGGGGGTGATGACCCAGATCCGGTCGACGGAGGTGTCCGTGCCTTCCGGGAACGCCGGACCCTTCGCGGCTTGCCACTCGCCGAGGGGATCGTCGGTCCACATCACCCGCGGCCCGAAGAAGCCGCTGGTCACGCTCGCGAAGTAGCGGCCCGTCCGAGGGTCGCGGATCGCGAACTCGACGACGTCGCCCTCGAACGCGCGCGTCGCCACCGCGAACGCGCCCGGTTCGTCACCTCGCAGAACGAACAGCCCCTTCTTCGTTCCCACCAACAGCTCGCGCATGCCTCATGACCCCCCTGTGATGGATGCGAGGACGTGGATCGTGTCATCCGGGCCGACCTTGGCGTCTTCCCGGACACGTTCGCCGTTGAGGAAGACGTTGACGTGCTGGCGAACCCGGCCCTGGTCGTCAAGCACCCACCCCGACGTCTTGGGCCAGGACGATTCCAGGGAGCGGATCACCGCACGGACATCGGCGCCCTCGAGCCGCAACTGATGGTTCCCTCCTGCGAGGTCCTTCAGCGGTGCGCGGAGGATGACGACGGACATCGGTGCGAGCCTATCGCGAGGCGCCGTCACGCGTTCGAGGCCGGCGGTGTCCGGTACTCGAAGTGCATCCCGTCCGGGATCAGGAATCTCCCGCCCCAGTCGAACCCCCAGCGCTCGAAGATCTTCACGACCCCCCGGTTCATCGTGGGTGTCGAGCCGTACGGGTTCTCGGGCGCGTTGATGTCGATCGCGGCCCCGTACGCATGGTTCGAGGGCGGTGCGGCCGTCGACCGCGCCACCGTCCTGGCCGCGTAGCAACCGGAATAGACGTGGATCGCTCCTCCCAACCCCGCCGCCTCGACATCGGTGAGGGCGCCGATCAATGCGGGGAACAGCTGCACGTTGCAGGTGACCGCGCCCAGCAGCGGCACGGTCCGCGTCTGGATGTGCGCGTCATACCACGCGGGATCCATGTTCAGGTACGCGGGGTCGTCGCTCCGTGGGTACGCGTCGAACTCGCCGAAGACCTTCTTGATCAGGACCGGTGGGTCCACGCCCGACGCCACGCGCACGAACTGCGTCCCACCGGGCGGGACCGTACGGAGGTAGCTGTCCGGTGGCAGCAGCGATCGAACCTCGTTCGTGAAGCGGGAGAGCGTCATGCCCGGGTCGGCGAACGCCAGGAGGTAGCGCTCGTCCGTGATCCCCAGGCGCCGTCCGACGTCGCGGTTCACGAGCACCTCCGACCAGCCGACGACGTCATCCGGGGCGACGGCCCCGACCTGGACGGTGACGTCGCCGAAGGAGAGCGAACCACCCGGGCCGAGCCGGCGGAGCTCCGCCGAGGTCTGACCGAGTACCGCATCGCCCTTGCGGAGGGCCGTCACGATCGCATCGCGTTGGTCATCCGGGAGGAACGGGGCGTATCCGGTCGGGTCGACGGCGAATGCGTCGAGCGGGATCTCGTACGGAGGCGTCGGCTGGTCGACGAGGTTGCCGCTCGCGTCGTGCGAGGAGGTCATCCACCTCGTATCGCCCGCGACGACGACGGTCTGGGTGAGCCCGTCCACGCTGCGGATCTGGTTCCGGAACGTCGCGGGGAACCCGCCGGACATCCAGGCGAGCCATGCTGGGACCGTCTGCGTCGAGCTCGCAGGCGAGACGGCGGGTGAACCCGTGCTCGTGGCAGCCGGGGCCGTCCGCGGAGGCGCGGCGAGCTGACCGCTCGTGCCCTTCGGCCAGAGGATCACGATGAGCGCCAGGACGGAGACGCTCATCAGCGCGGTGAACGTCCGCCTGCGACGCGCCTGCGCGCGCGTGATCCGGGTCATCGGTTTACGAGGCTACGACTCGTGAGCCACAGGACGCGGAGCAACCTCCCGTGATCCCGGGCCTCGCGGACGTGTGGATGTTCGTCGTTCGTTCTATGGAACCGGGAACCCCGGCACTCCTGCAGCGAGCCAGAAGACCCCCGGTCCGGGGCCCGGCGGCAGCCCGAAGAGTTCCCCGATGGAGAAGTTGACCCCGTACAGCTTGGTCCGCCCCCCGCGCGCAGTGCCGAAGGCGATGCTCGACGGGAAGTCCAGCGGATCTCCGCTCGCGACGACGTCGAGCGATCCGTCCGGGTGCACCTCGCCGATCGCGTTCTGGAGGTTCATCGCGATGAACGCGTCTCCGTGCACGTCCATCGCGACGCCGTCCGGGTTGTCGCCCGGCGGCAGGCTGGTGAGAACGCTGATGGGACCGGGCTGGCCGCCGATCTTCGGGATCTGCAGCACGGAACGCCGCTCGGTGTTGGTAACGGTGAAGAGCCCGTTGCGGTACGCGATCCCGTTCGCGCCGAGGAAGAGCCCGAGGCTGCCGTCCCCGGTCAGCGCCGGATCCTGCAACCACACCTGTGCGCTGCCGCCCCACGGGATCCGCCAGATCGCGCCGGTGAACGAGTCGGTGACGTACAGGTTCATCTGCTTGTCGAAAGCGAGGCCGTTCGGGATCGCGATCGACTCGCTGCCGGGGAGCCGGGTCGCGTTCCCGGTCCCACGATCGAAGCGCCAGACCCCGACGGCATCGGGGTTCGCCGACTGCACGGCCGCGTAGACGTTGCTGAAGACGTCCACCGCCAACCCGAGCATGCCGAAGTCACCCGGCTCGATGCCGTCGACGTGGCCGAACGGCTCCGGTTGGGTCGATCCGGGTGGGATCCTCCAGAGATCGCCGAGCGGTGAGACGCTGACGTAGATCCCGCCGACGCGGTCGACCGTCATGCCTTCCGTGTTCTGGCCGGCGGACTCGTCGAACGAGACGAGCATGTGGACCTCGGTTTGCGCCCGTGCCTGCGCGCCCATCGTGACGACGAGCAGGGACGCTGCGACCAACGAAGCCAGACCGCGGACGGGGTGAGCACGCATCACCGACATGGTCTTCCCTCCCTCGGGGGGTCATGGAGTTCCTCGACCCTACGAAGGGTCGCGGGTTAGGGCAAGGGTGGGGAGGTGCTCGCTGGAGGAACGATTAGGACTCGGTTTGTTCCGTATGGGGGTTTCGTGACCTGCGCTGATCGGACGGCGCGCCGTCGCCACGTGCCACTATCATCCGCGCCATCGATCCTGCAGGTTCGTCGTGGTTCCGCCCGCGAACGAGTCATCGGTCGCTCGTCGTGCTGATGGCGCTCGGGGTTGCGTGCACCGGCGCCGCCTCCGGGATGTCGGGCTCCCCGACCGCTGGCCCCTCGACCTCGCACGGATCAACCGCTCCAACCACGGCACCGGAGGCCGACGCCCTCGCGGTCAGGTCGGCCGGCTACGGTCTGATCGCGCCGATCCAGCGGAGCGTCGCGGTCTGGGATGGGGGCGTGATCTACATCGCCGGTGGGCTCGATGCCGCGAACACCACCGTGGGTGGGGTCTTCTCGATGAACCCGACCTCGGGGCATCTGACCTCGCTCGGTTCCCTCGCTCGGCCCGTGCACGATGCCGCGGCGGCCATGATCTCGGGCAAGCTCTTCGTCTTCGCCGGCGGCGAGGGTGCAGGGAGCGACGCCGTGCAGGCCTTCGATCCGGCGACCGGAACGGGTTCGGTCGTCGGCCACCTGCCGGTCGCCCTTTCGGATCTGGCCGCGGCGCAGATCGACAACGTCACCTATTTGGTTGGCGGCTACGACGGCACGCGGCCGCGTCCGGAGATCTACGCGACGACGGACGGAACGACGTTCTCGACGGTCGGACATCTCCCCGTCGGGCTGCGCTACCCGGCGGTGACTCAGGTCGGAGGACGGCTCGTGATCGCGGGGGGGCTCGCATCGAGCGGCCCCGTCAACGACGTATACACGTTCGATCCGAGCTCGGGAACGACGACGTTGACGGCGCATCTCCCGGCCCCCGTCGCGCACGCGGCCGCGTTCACCCTCGGCGGGAGGATCTACGTCGTCGGCGGCCGCGACGCAGCCGATACGGCGCTCGCGAGGGCGAGCGAGATCGACCCGACCACCGGGCACGTCGAGGCGGAGCCACCGCTGGGACAGCCCGTCGCCGACGCCGCGGTCGCGGCCGGCCGCCGAACGTTGTTGATCGGCGGCTGGAACACCTCGACGTCGAGCAAGGTGCTCCTCGCGTCTCTGCGCGCCGAGACCGCGACGCCAGTGTCCCAGGGCAACCCTGTCTCGGCCTCGCACGGGGGCGGCGGCAACGTCTACGCCGCGATCGATTCGAAGCGGTTGCGCCCATCCGTGGTGAACGACCCGACCTTCGTCTACGTGCCGAACGGCGTGCCCGGGACGGTCGAGGTGATCGATCCGAAGACCTTCCGCATCGTGCGGAGGATCGATCTGGGATATCGATCGTTCCCCGAGCACGTGACCCCGTCGTGGAACATGCGCTGGCTCTACGTCGACGTCGACGGGGCGAACGAGCTGGCCGTGATCGACCCGCGCACGGGCAAGCTGACCCGGATCATCCACGGGGTCGAGCACCCGTACAACCTGTACTTCACGCCCGACGGGTCGAAGGCGATCGACGTCGCGGAGTACTACGACCGTCTGGATTTCATGGATCCGCACACGTGGAAGCTGATCAAGCCGCTCACGATGCCGTGTAACGGACCCGACCACTTGGACTTCTCGGCGGACGGCTCCTACCTGTTGATCGGCTGCGAGTTCGACGGAACGGTCGTGAAGGTCGCTCTCAAGACGATGACGGTCGTGGGAACGATCCACGTGGGTGGCCTCCCCGTCGACGTCAAGCTCTCACCGAACGGCAACGTCTTCTTCGTCGCGAACCAGGGGCTCGGCGGCGTCTCGGTCGTCGACCCCGTGACCATGAAGGTGCGCGGCTTCATCCCGACGGGCAACGGCGCCCATGGGATGGCCGTCAGCCGGGATACGACGAAGCTGTACGTGACGAACCGGCTCGCCGGGACGATCTCCGTGATCGACTTCTCCACGCGCAAGGTCGTGAACACGTGGAACGTCGGCGGGAGCCCCGACATGGTGCAGGTCAGCCCGAACGGATCGCAGATCTGGGTCTCGAACCGCTACGGCACGACGGTCGAGGCGATCTCCACGGCCGACGGACACGTGATCCGTCGGATCGAGGTCGGAGGCGACCCCCACGGCCTGGCGTACTTCCCGCAGCCGGGTCGGTTCAGCCTCGGTCACAACGGCGTCTATCGCTGACGCGTAATCCCCCGACAAGACCGCCGGATGGGCCGGTCTGGGGATGGTTCCGGATCCTTTCTCGGGGATAGGGTTGCGTTCGTCGGAGCGGAGCCCTCCTCCTCCCGACGATCCCCCTCGTTCCTTCCCCTCGTACGTGGCTGGCTCACGCACGCGAAAGGAACGGCGATGGACGACGTCGCACGGGTGATCCTTGCGATCG
>VAYF01000213.1 GCA_005883885.1 Actinomycetota bacterium
CTCGGCGGATGAAGTAGCGCGGCGACCACAGCACGCCCGATCGCGGGATCCGTTCGGGGGGTTCCCCTCGTGCGCGGGATGCGAACGTCGCCAGGGTCGCGGCCCTCGCGTCCCCCTCGGCCGGCAGTGCTCCGAGCTTCGATCGGTAAGCCGCCTCCGCGTCGGCGACGTGCGCCACGATCTTGGCGAGCTGGCGGCCGCCGCCGCGCGGCCCCGTGCGGAGTACGTGGCCGTCGCCGGCGGCCGCCGCTCGATCGAGCGCCGCCCAGCAGGCCTCCAGGATCACGGCGAGCCTCTTCGCTTCCTTCGCATCGATCGGGCGTTCGTCCGCCTGCGGCGCGATCGCGGGCGCGCCGAAATCGGTCGTCGCGTTACCC
>VAYF01000214.1 GCA_005883885.1 Actinomycetota bacterium
TCGCTCCTCGTTCGATGAAGACGTCGTTCAGGATCGGCATCTCCCGTTCTCCCGCATGGCAACGCTTCGGCGCGTCACCGGACGGTGGAACGCTGCGACCGGTCGCGGCCGAAGACCGAGCTCTCGATCACCCAGAACAGCGCGAACGCGCCGAACCCCACGGCTCCCGCGACGGGGTCGATCGCCGCGACAAGGGTGATGGCGAGGTACGTCCACGGGCCGAACACGAACGTCTTCGAGATGCCGCGGACCGTCTGCGGATCCGCGTCCGGGCGCAGCAGCCGGCCCCCCCGTGCCGCGTAGAACCAGACCGCGTTGAACAGCGCCGCGGTGAGCGTGAGCGTGATCCCGTATGCGACCGTGGCCGCCGTCGCGCCTTCGCCCCGGATATCCTCGGCGACCAGCCGGGTCGGGAACGGGATGAACGCGACGATCATCAAGAAGCCGACCGTGATCATCAGGAACGTGCGGTCCGCGTGATCGATCTGGTCCATCACCGTGTGGTGGTTCACCCAGATGATCCCGATCGTCAGGAAGCTCACGACGTAGGCCACGTACGACGGCCACGAGCACTCGAGCTGGTGCTTCAGCGTCGCGCCCGCGGGCGCGCACGATCCGAAGTGGCCGTCGACGCTGAGGATCAGCAGGGTCGCGGCGATCGCGAAGACGCCGTCCGCGAAGGTTTCGAGCCTTCCCGTGTTCATCCGGTTTCGGCCTGGTCGAGCGGCTCCAGCACGATCACGGGGATCGTCCGCGATGTCTTCTTGGGGTACTCCGCGAACGCCGGCCACCGCTCGGCTTGCCGTTCGTACAGCTCGCTCCGTTCGGGCTCGGCGGTGACGCGTGCCTTCGCCGGCAACCGCCGGTCGCCCACCTCGATCGTGACGTCGGGGTTGGCCGAGACGTTGTAGTACCAGTCGGGGTTGGTGGGCGCCCCGCCCTTGGTCGCGAAGATGACGAACCGCTCGCCGTCGGCGAGGTAGGCGAGCGGTGTCGTTCGCTCCCGCCCGGTCTTCGCTCCTCGCATCGTGAGGAGCAGCAGCGGACGGCCCTCGAAGTACCCACCGACCTTCCCGTGGTTCGTCCGGAACTCCTGGATGATCCCGGCGTTCCGATCCTCTCGCTCGGTCATGCTCCCTCCTCAGCGATCTGTCCAACACCTGCTGAACCGGCCGAACGTAGCCCGTGTTCCCGACAACGGTGTCCCACGACCGGGAACGATTCTCCCCCGGTCGGTCCTTGAAGCGACCCTCCGCCCGCGGCAAGATGCGCACGCGAGGGCGCTCCTTCCGTATGAGGGACATCGTGATGCCCCGCCGCGAAAGGAGATCGTATGAAGCCCGCAGCTCCTGTTGTACATCCGTTGGCCCGGATATCGGTCCTGGTCATCGTTCCTCTGCTCATCGCATTGGGCGCGTCCACTGCCGCTGGGGCGGTCAACTCGAGCGTCGCGAGGCCGTCGAACGCCAAGCACCAGCCGGCGAGGCCGACCGCGAAGGCAGCCGCACCCAGGACTCCGCAGACGACGACCACCACCACCACAACGACCACGCGGAAACCGGCCGCCGCACTCTCGAAGACACCCGCGACCGCGATCCTCCTTTCGCACATCGCCCATACGTACACCGTCCGGAAGCTCAACGACGCCAGCAACACCGCGTTGTGCGGCATCAACTGCACCCTCCGGAACGCGATCAACAAGGCCAACGCGACGGCTGGTGTGGATCTGATCACGTTCGCGAAGATCGGAACGATCACCCTCAACGCCGCATATGGGTCGCTGAACCCGACGACCAGCATGGTCATCCAGGGCTTGGGACCCGCGAAGACCATCGTGTCGGGTCAAGGGTGCACGTGTGGGCTCTTCGACATCGAGTACGGAACCAGCCGCCCGACGGTCGAGATCGACGGCATGAAGATCACCAAAGGCTCAGGCGAGAACGGCGGCGGGGTCTACGTCGGCAGTGCGGCGGTGATCCTCGATCACGATGTCATCACCGACAACAAGGTGGGCGCCTCGTACTACGGCGGCGGCGTCTACGTGGGGAACACGGACTCGCAGTTCTGGCTGACCGCTTCCACGGTCAGCGCGAACAACGCGCTTTACGGCGGAGGGATCTGGTTCAACTACGGTGCCGCCGTCCTGAGCAATGACACGATCGGCGGAACCAAGGCCGCGCAGGGCAACGAGGCGGTCGGCGGATACGGTGGCGGCATCTACAACGACGATGGCGTCATCTCCGCATACAACACTCACGTCGATCACAACAGATCCGACACGACGAGCGGCGCGTACGGCGGCGGGATCTACAACTGCTGTTACACGCTCTCGATGCAGGGTGGTTCGGTCTCCAACAACGTGGTCAATGCCGGTACGGGATCCGGATACGGAGGCGGCCTCTATCTGGACTCCTCGGGCTACTCCGTGCAGCTCGACGGCGTACACGTCGACGGGAATAGGATCGTCGGCACGTACGGGGAGGGTGGGGGTATCTACAACTCCACGTATCTGCAGATGACCGGCTCTACCGCCAGCGGCAACGCGATCATCCTGACCGCGGACAACGACAGCGGGTACGGGGCCGGCATCTCGGACGAATCCCAGCTGCAGATGATCGGTGGGAGTATCAACGGCAACACGATCCAGCGAGGTGGCGCCGCGACGTATATCAACGCATACGGAGCGGGCTTCTACGAGGACGATTGGGCCACCTTCAACGCAGTCACGATCAAGGGCAACAAGGCCCTCGCCGGCGCGAGCGGCTATGCCTATGGCGGTGGCGGATACGGCGACTACTCGGACCTCTTCCGCAACGTGGTGGTGAGCGGGAACCATGCGAACGGCTACGACGCGTACGGGGCGGGGCTGTATCTCGACACGGGCTACGAGGCCCACATCTCTCACGGCACGTTCTCCGGCAACGTGAACTCCGCAACGAACTACGCGGAGGGCGCTGCGATCGACCAGGAGGGAGACGACCTCGCCCTGAGCGACGTTTCGATCGTCGGCAGCACGAACACCGTCTCTGCTGGGGGGGTCTACGCCGGCGCCGTCTACTGCTACTACGAGTG
>VAYF01000215.1 GCA_005883885.1 Actinomycetota bacterium
AGAGGTCGTTCGCCGGGTTGGCGATCACTTCCGAGAGGATCCCCAGATCGCGTCCGCGTTCCGTGAGGACCCGACACCCTTCGAGCTGGTGGGGCCACCATTCCCCGTCGGGCAGCTCTGGGAGCCAAGACTCCGGCACGAGCAACTCCCTTCCGCGGAGGGCATCCGCCGCCGTCCGATCGCCGATCCCTTCGAACGACACGAGCAGGCGGCTGCCGTGGGCGCGCGCGGCGGTCACCCGATACCCGGTGCCCGCTTCGTCGAACACGATCGATCCGGAGGTCCAGCGGTCGGGATTGTCCGACCGGCTCTGCACGGAAACCTCGCCCCGGAGCCCGTGAGGCTTGAGCACGACGCCGACGACGATCGTCGGCCGCTCCACGTCAATCCTCGAAGTCAACGCGGACCGAGACGTGCTGCCGCGTGGCTGCGGCGCGGACGACCGTGCGGATCGCCTTGGCCGTCCGGCCGCCCCGGCCGATCACCTTGCCGAGCTCTCCCGGGGCGACGGTCACCGTATAGACGGGCCCTCGCTCATCGAAAGCTTCGTGGACGCGCACGGCGTCGGCGTCGTCGACGAGCTCACGGCAGAGGAACTCGACGAGCTCCTTCACGTCAGCCCTCGTGCGTCTCCTGCACGTCTGCCCCGGCGGTATCCGTCCGCGGCGCCTCGTCGGGCTCGGTCGATGCCGCGGGCGCAGGCGCCTCCGTGTCGGTGCGACCCGGCTCGGCTTCCGGCGAGGAGCCCTCTGGCTCCTGCTGCTCTACCGCGGACTCGGGCTCCGGCGCGGGGGCCGGTGTCTCCACGGGTTGCTCGGGCGCCTCCGCCGACTCCGCCGCCTTCGCCTGAGCCTTCTTCGAGAGTTTCGGTCGGACCGGTCGATCCGGCTTGGAGGAGATCGGCGCGGCGGCGCTCGGCCGCTGGGCCACGAATCGCTCCCAGATGCCCACTTTGCTCATCAGGTTCCGCACCTGGTTGGACGGCTGAGCGCCCACCATCAGCCAGTGCAACGCCCGGTCCTCGTCGATCTCGATCACGGACGGGTCGTTCAGAGGGTGGTACCGGCCGATGATCTCGATGAAGCGACCGTCGCGGGGGCTCCGCTGGTCGGCGACCACGACGCGATAGAAGGGCCGCTTGTTCGAGCCCATCCGCCGGAGTCGGATCCTCGTCGTCATCTCGTTCGTCTCCTAAGCCTTGAGCTGCGCGCCGGGGACCCTGGCCATCCCAGGCAACCGCTTCCCTCCCATCATGGACCGCATCATCTTCCGCGCACCCTCGAAGTCCTTGAGGAGCTGGTTGACGTCGGCGGTCGTCGTCCCGGATCCGTTCGCGATCCGAAGGCGACGGGACCCGGAGATGATAGCGGGATTGCGCCGCTCCTCGAGCGTCATGGACAGGATCATCGCCTCGGCGCGCCGAAGCTCAGCCTCGTTCACCGCCTCGGCCATCTCCTTCACGGCGTTCTTCCCGCCCGGAACGCCGGGAAGCATCTTGAGGATGTCCTGGATCGGGCCGAGCTTCCTCATCTGGCGGAGCTGCTCGAGGAAGTCCTCGAGGTTGAACCGCCCCTGCAGCATCTGCTCGGCTGCGGCCGCCGCCTTCTCCGTGTCGACCGTTCCCTGGGCCTTGTCGATCAGCGTGAGGACGTCCCCCATCCCGAGGATGCGTCCCGCCATCCGATCCGGGTAGAACGGCTCGAGGTCATCCAACCGCTCCCCCGTCCCGGCGAAGAAGATCGGCCGGCCCGTCACCGCGGTCATCGACAGAGCGGCTCCGCCGCGAGCGTCTCCGTCGAGCTTGGTGAGGATGAACCCCGTGGTATCCACATCGCGCATGAACTCGCGAGCCTGGACCACCGCGTCCTGTCCGGTCATCGCGTCGCACGCCATCAACACATGCGCCGGCTTGGTGACGTCCTTGATCTTCCTCGCCTGCTTCATCATCTCGGGGTCGACGTGCAGACGCCCGGCCGTGTCGATGATGACGACGTCGGCGTCCGTGCGTTCGGCCTCCTTCACCCCGTTCTTGGCGAGCTTGATCGGGTCGCGTCCCTCGGACCACACGGGGACCCCGATCTCACGGCCCAACGTGCGCAGCTGGTCAACCGCTGCCGGCCGATCGAGGTCCGCCCCCACGAGCAGGGGGCGCTTCCCCTTCGACTTCAGATGCTTGGCGAGCTTCGCACAGGCCGTGGTCTTGCCCGATCCCTGAACGCCGGCCAACAGCACCACGACCGGCGGGGCACCCGGGAGGGTGAACGGCCGGTGCTCGCCACCGAGCGTCACGGTCAGCTCCTCGTTCATGACCTTCACGACCTGTTGAGCCGGCGTGAGGCTCTTCAGCACCTCCTCCGACAGGGCGCGCGACCGGACGCGGGCAAGCAGGTCGTCGGCGACCTCCACCGCGACGTCCGCCTCCAGCAACGCCGTACGGACATCTGCGAGCGCGTTGTCCACCTGCTTCGGGTGGAGCTTGCCTCGCTTGCGGAGCTTCGAGAAGACGCCATCCAGGCGCTCGGTCAGCGTGTCGAACATAGTGGGTGGCCGGTTGCGGTGTTGGGGCCGCTCGAGCCCCTAGTGTATCGGCCGGAAGGATCGGGGATGGGCAGCGTACGAAGCGACGATGATGCACGCCTCCTGGAACAGCGTCTGGTGGTGCTGCGCTGGATCGTTGCAGCGTTCGGAGCCGTCCAGGTGGGGTTCGCGATCCGCGACCGGGCGAGCGACCCAACCTTCGTGCTGCCCCTCGGCGTCGCGCTCGTCGTCGGACTTACGCTGGGGAACCTGGCGATCGCCGGAGCCGCGCGCAAGGCGGAAGGCGCGCAGCTCCAGGCGCTCGGGATCCTCGCGTTCGCGCTCGATACGCTCGTCATCGTCGGCCTCGTCTGGCTCGCGACGGATGGCCCGGCGGATCCCGTCTGGGTGGTCGGCTACCTGGTGCCGCTTGAAGGAGCGGCCAGATGGGGTCTCCTGGGCGCGGCTCTGGGGGCAGCCGCGTTCCTCGTGGGGCAACTGCTGCCCGAGATCGGGGTGGCGGTCGCCACTGCGGCGATGAAGACGCACGCGCCGACGATCGCGTTCCGCGCCGGGATGGCGCTCGTGGTCGGAACGGTCGCGGGGTCGTTCGCGTCGCTGTCGCGCCGCGAGGCCGCGGTGGCCGCACGCCGGGCCCACGATGCCGAGGCCGCCGCGGCGCGAGCCGAGGAGGCGGCGGCGAGAGAAGGGCAGGCTCGGGGTGAGGTGGCAGCGTTCCATGCGGCCGCGCTCGCGGAACCCGACATGGATCGGCTGGCGCCCACGCTGCAGCCCACCGCGGAGGCGATCGCGAAGGAGTTGGGGTGCGATGCGCTCGGCATCCTGGTGCGAGACCGGGGGTCGGCGGGCGAGGTGGGATTCGTCGCGTACGGGGTCCACGG
>VAYF01000216.1 GCA_005883885.1 Actinomycetota bacterium
AACGCAGGCTCTTGTCGCCCTCGTGTCCCTCCCCGTTCTGCTCCGAGGTCCCGTTTTGGTCCGACTGCGCAGGCACCATTGTCCGGAACGCCGGGATCGGCTCGAACGCGGGGTCCCGCTCGGGGTCGAACGCCGACTCCGGCTCCGGCTCGAGGTCGGCTTCCTCGTCGATCTCCCGAACGCCATGCCGCTCGGCGAGCAGGTCCGCCTCGAGCTTGGCCACCCGTTCCTCGGCCGCCTGAGCGCGCTCGAGGGCACGGGCCAGCTCCTGGCGGACCTCCTGGGCCTGGGGGTCCTCGCGCCGGAAGGCCCCCGGATCCGTTCCTCCGAGCAGGGATCGAGCCTGTTCCACGTCCACGGAGGCGCTCTGGAGGCGCTGATCCATCCGCTCGAGCTCCGCGCGGGTCGAGGCCAGCTGTTGCTCGAGCTCTTCCGTCCTCATCTCGGTCGCCACCGCAGGCGCGGCCGGCGTCTGCTCCAGCTCGACGACACGAGCCCGGAGCGCGTCGCGCTCGGCCGTGAGCTGCGCCAACTCGGACCGGACGGCGTCCCCGCCGGATTCGGCTTCGTGCGCCCGCCTTTCCAGATCGGCCTTCGCGGCCTCGACCTCTCGCAGCTGCTGGGTCGCCGCGGCGGTCGTCGCCTCGAGCTCCGCCGCTCGCGAGCCGAACTGTGCGACCCTCGTCTCGAGCTCGTCGCGGACCGCCTCCGTCGCCTCGGCGCGTCGCGCGCTGTCCGCGGCCGCCGCCATCGCTTCCTGTGCGACGCGCTCCAGCTCGGCGATCCGGTCATCCGTCACCGGTCGGATGCTCGCCTCGCTCGCCTCGATGAGGCGACCCTCCAGGTCGGTCACCCTCGCCTCGGCGGCGGTCGCTCTGGCCTCGATCTCGCGAGCGTGCTGGCCCGCCTCCTGGGCGAACCGTTCGGCGACGGCGAGCCGCTGCGCGGCCTCCCCGCCGCCGGGAGCTGCCGCGCGCGCCTCGGCTTCCTCGACGCGCGCGGCCGCCACCTGCAGTTGTTGCGTGAGCTCGAGGACGTGCCGTCCGGCTTGATCCTCCTGCTCGCGGATCCGGGTCCGGAGCTGCTCGAGTTGTGTCTCGAGCGCCTCGCGAACCTGGATCTCGCGTTGAGCTTCCTTCTCCGCTCGTTCGAGCTCCTCCTTGGAGGGAGCACTGCCGGCGGCGGCCGCCTGCTTCCCCTTACGGAAGCTCCACTTCTTCGGTTCGGGTTTCGACGCCGTCGGCTCGCCCAGGAGTCGGGTCGACGTGCCGGGCGGGGTGGCCGGCCGGGAATGCGCGCGCGCGCGAGCACGCTTGACGGAGAGTCGCCGCGAGAGCAACAGCAGCGTGATCAGAAGGAAGAGAACGGCAGCGGCGGCGAGCCCGAGCTGGACCAGGTGCCATGGCTGCTGGGATGCAGCGACGAGCGGTGCGTACCGCTGATCCACGGACACGGCCCCGCCGGGCTTCCCCCTGGCGCCCTGGAGCCGCACGTAGGTGTGGAGGAGCTCGATCGACGTGGACCGCGTGCCGATCGTAACGCGATCCGTTCCGGCGACGCTCGTCGCCGCGCCGCCCGCGGCGCTCCTGATCGCATCGGCGTCGCCGGGCTTCAGTCCCGGAGCATCCGCGGCGTCCGTTGAGAAGAGCAGCGTTCCATCCTGCGCGAAGATCCGCACGCGAACGATCACGCCGCCGGAGAGGACGCCGTTCCGGAGCTGGCTCCGGAGCTTGCCCGCCGTTGCTGCCGGCAGGGGCTTCGCGAGGCTTTCCCCTTGGACCGCCGGGGAAACGGTTTGCCGAACGATGGCCGACGCCTTGCTCTCCTGGCCG
This sequence comes from Actinomycetota bacterium, assembly GCA_005883885.1. Lineage (GTDB taxonomy): Bacteria > Actinomycetota > UBA4738 > UBA4738 > HRBIN12 > AC-51. Next base: position 1,833 of record VAYF01000216.1, read on the forward strand.
TTCACCTTCGACGTGAGCGCGCTCTGCTGCATGAACGAAGCGCCCGCGAAGAGGAGCCCACATACCGCGACCAGCACCGCGAAGAGCGGCCACTTGATGCCTTTGCGGTCGTCGGTCCCGATGATCATCCTCGTCCCACGCGTCGAACGCAGGCACCCGAGGGCGCCTTCCCTGTTGTGTGCTTCGGCGCATGCGAGGGCGACCTGAACCCCCGGGCTAGGACTTCAGGTCTGCTCAGGATCCGGTAGGACCGGAACCATTGTGGCGCAGAGTACTCATGGCCTCGCCGATATGGGACGCTCGTCCTCCGAGAGATCGCGAGATGGCCCGCGTGCGCCAGGATCAGCAACGTGGAGACCGCGACCCAGACGCTGCACAGGCTGACGTCGATCGATCGCCGCTTCGCGGATCGACCGGGCGGCGAGTGGACACCGCCGGTGGACGACCCTCGCGTGGTCCAGGGACTCGAGGCCAACGACCTGGCTCGCTTCCCGTGGTTCTCCAAACGCTACGAGGCGAACTGGATCTTCCGCAGCTCTCCCGGTTGTTGCACCTTTCCGCGGGCGTGGTTCGCACGATGGAGCGGCCGTACACGACCTGGCTGTTCCGCGCCTCCGGGTCCGCGGGCGGCCGCTTCCCGCTGGAGGTGTACGTCGCCGTGCCCCGCGGCACGGAGGTGCCTGCCGGGGTGCACTGGTACGACCCGCAGGAGCATGCCCTCGTGCGGATCGCCCCGCCGCCACGCGGCGGCGCGCCCGCCCTGGTCGTCACGGGTGTCCCCTGGCGCACGGGCTGGCGCTACCGCGAGCGCGGATACCGCCACGTGTATTGGGACGCCGGCACCATGCTGAGCCAAGTGCTCGCCGTCGCCGACTCCGCGGGGCTCACCGCCTCGTTGTTCAGCCGCTTCCCGGACGCGGCGGTGGCCGCGCTCGTCGGCGCCGACGGTATCCACGAATGGCCCGTGGCCGTCGTCGCCCTCGGCAGCGGCCCGCCGGGACTCGCCGCCTCCGGACCAGCAGTTGCAGGTGAGGTCGACGCAGCGCCGTTGGAGTTCCCCCTCCAAACCGCCGCGCAGCGGGCCGGCGATCGCGACACGCTCGGGGCGCCGTGGGAGCGCGGCGTCCCGGTCGATGCGCCCCTCTCCGGATCGAACCCGATGGAGGACGTCGTGCTCGCGCGCGGCTCGCAGCGCCGGATGGGTTCCCCCTCCAAACCGCCGCGCAGCGGGCCGGCGATCGCGACACGCTCGGGGCGCCGTGGGAGCGCGGCGTCCCGGTCGATGCGCCCCTCTCCGGATCGAACCCGATGGAGGACGTCGTGCTCGCGCGCGGCTCGCAGCGCCGGATGGACCCCACCCGCGGTCTGCCCGAGAACACGCTGCGCACCTCCCTTCGCGCGGCGTTGCGCGGGGTCTCGCTCCCGCACCGCGTCGTCGTCCACGCCATCGACGGCGTCGCGCCGGGGCTCTACCGCTCTCCGGATCTCTCGACCCCCGCACGCGCCGGCGCGATGCGAGACGAGCTCTACCGGGTGTCTTGGGAAGGGGGGCTCGCTCGCGACGCCGCGTTCGTCGTGATCGCCGCGACGGACGTCGGCGCCCTCGACGACCGGGAGTACCGCGAGGCGCACCTCGCTGCCGGCCTGGTCGAGGGGAGGCTGCACCTGCTTGCCTACGGTCTCGGTGCGAGCGCCTCGGGGATGACGTTCGTCGATAGCGAGGTGCCCCCGTTCCTCGGCGAGCAGTTGGACGGCCTGCTGTTCACCTGCGTCGGCGTGCCGGGATACACGTCGGCGACCGGCGGGCCGCCGGGTGCGCCGACCGAGGTGCGGAAGGTGACGGAACGGTAGGCACGTCTCCTTCAGTGGTACGAGGGCGCCCGGCTCCCCTTGAAGACCCTGAACAACACGAGCAGGGACGGAGCCAGGAGCAGGCTACCGACCGCGAAGCCGACGGCGAGCGGTCGGAGGGCGTTCGCGGGAGCAGCCGCGTCCGCGACCGTCAGGTCGGGGACGATGAGGTACGGCCACTGCGCGACCCCCCATCCCATGACGACGGATCCGACGGCGACCGCCGCGCCGACCCGAGCGAACCGATAGCGCCGTCGCATCACCGCCCACAGGGATGCGACGCCGCCCACGGCCGACAGGACGGCGAAGGGCCACGCTCGTGGGAGCATCCCGTGCCACAACTGCGGTGAGACGCTACGAGTGACGACGAGTCCCAGCGTGGCAACCACGCCCGACACGCCACCGGAGAAGAGCGCGCGGCGGCGGAAGACCTCCTCCATCACGTGATCGTTTCGCTGCATCGCTTCGACCGTCAGGTAGCTCGCGGCGAGGAACGCACACGAGGCGAGCGCCAGGAGCCCCGTCACGATCGACAGCGGCCCGGTCCATGAGCCCCACAGGGGAGCCACGACGGTCGATCCGGCGACGCGGATCCTGCCGGAAGCGACCGCCCCCGCGGCCGCGCCGAGCGCGAGCGGCGTCACGATCGAGGCGACACCGAACACCCTCGTCCACGTCCGTTGCCACGCCGAACCCCGATCGCCCCACGAACGGAACGCGAACGCAGCGCCGCGGAACACGATCCCGCCGATCGCGATCGAGAACGGCACGTAGAGCGCGAAGCCGAGCGACGCGAACGCCGAGGGGAAGGCGGCGAGCAAACCGGTGACGACGAAGATCAGCCAGACGTGATTCGCTTCCCAGACGGGCCCGATCGCGTCGGAGATGAGGGCGCGCTCACGCTCGCGGAGCGGTCCGATCGCCAAGAGGTCCCACACGCCGCCGCCGAAGTCCGCTCCCCCGAGCAACCAGTACAAGGTGAGGCCCCCGCCGATCGCGACCAGGATCACGACCTCCAGCTGGAACGTCGTCATCCCGCCGCCTCGAGCTCGGCACCCTCGCGTGGCGTCCGAGCGAGGCGATAGAGCAGCCAAGCGCACGCGACGCCGAGCAAGACGTAGATCGCCACGGTCGCCGCGAGCCAGAACACGATCCCCGGTCGCGATGTCACAGCATCCGCCGTCCGTGTTTGCCCGTAGACGATCCACGGTTGACGACCGAGCTCGGTCACCACCCAGCCCATCTCGAGGGCGACGAAGGTCGCCGGTCCGGCAAGGGCAGCCGCTCGGAGGAACCACTTCGTGTCGGGGAGGCGGCGGCCGCGGACCCATGCGATCGACGCCCACAGTCCGAGCGCGGCAAGCGAGAACCCGATCGCGACCATGATCTGGAAGGCGAGGTGCACGACGACGACGTTCGGGCGGTCCGCGGGCGGCACCTCGTCGAGTCCGTGGACGACCGCCGCAGGGTCGCCGTAGGCCAGCCACGAGAGCCCCCCCGGGATCCTGACCCCGAGGATCGTCCGTTCCTGCGACGGCAGCGGGATCCCGCCGATCGTGAGGGGCGCATGCGCGGTCGTCCGCCAGAGCCCCTCCATCGCGGCGAGCTTCACCTGCTGCCGATCCGCCACCAATCGTGCCGCCGCATCACCGACGACGATCTGGACCGGCGCGAGCGCCAGGCCGAGCACCAGTCCGACCGCGAGGCCGCGTCGGTGGTAGGCGTCGCGGCGGCCCTTGAGCATCCCGATCGAGTACACGGCCGCGACCGTGAAACCGGTCGCCATGTAGGCAGCAACGATCATGTGTGTGGTCATCACCGGGGTCGAGGGGTTCAACATCGCGGCGATCGGTTGCACGTCGACGACGCGGCCGTCGCTCACCGTCGCGAACCCGGTGGGCGACTGCATCCACGCGTTCGCGGTCACCACGAACCACGCGCTCGCCACACCACCGATCGCCACCGGCCATCCCGCGGCCCAATGTGCCCAGGGCGAGAGCCGATCCCAACCGAACAGGTAGATGCCAAGGAAGATCGCCTCGATGAAGAAGGCGAACGCCTCGAGGGCGAACGGGAGGCCGATCACCGCGCCCCAGCGCCCCATCAGCCCCGGCCAGAAGAGCCCAAGCGCGAACGACAGCACCGTGCCAGAGACCGCCCCCACCGCGACGAGGATC
>VAYF01000217.1 GCA_005883885.1 Actinomycetota bacterium
CTCGCCCTCCAGGAGCCGCTCGAAGAGCTCCGCGGCTTCGGTATGAGGAAGTATTTGCATCTGCACCTACTTTGAGCTAGGGTACTTGCAAGAGCAAGCATACATGGCAAGCAGCGCCGGAAGAAGGAGGTCGTGGGTGTCGACCGAACTCGAACTCGTTCTAGAACTCGATCCATCCATGAGGCGTGAGTTCGGGACCCTTGCGGCTGAGGCGCGGGTGAGGCGGACTGCGGCGGCCCTTGCAGCGAACGGGTTCTCGGTGTTGCGGGCGGCAGACGCGGCCGAAGCGAAAGAGGTCGTCCTTCGACTCATCCCCGTTGGATCGCAGGTTCACCACGGCGCCTCGCGGTCGCTCGAGGCTTCGGGGATCATCGATGCGATCGAGAATTCCGGACGCTTCGACCCCGTGCGACCACGGATCGGAGCTCTCGATCGTCAGACCGAGGCCGACCAGATCCGGCGCCTGTCGGCAGCCCCCGACGTGATGCTCGGCAGCGTCCACGCGGTCACCGAGACCGGTTCGCTGCTGGCAGCCTCGATGGGCGGCAGTCAGCTCGGGCCGTACGTCAGCGGTGCCGGGCGAGTCATCCTCGTCGTGGGGACGCAGAAGATCGTGTCCGACCTCCAGGAAGGGCTTCGTCGGATCGACGAGTACGCCTTCCCCCTAGAGGATGCCCGCGCCCAGGCTGCGTACGGGATCCATAGCGCGGTGAACAAGGTCCTCATCGTTAACCGCGAGATCGTTCCCGAGCGCATCACCGTCGTTCTCGTCGACGAGGTCTTGGGGTTCTAGCGCGGCGAGGGGAGGGACGCCATGGCCACCGAGATAGAGATAACAGCGAAGGAGCGACCTCGGATCACGGGGCGATCCTCGCGAACTCCCAGCGTGGCTGGCGATCCGCGGTGGCTCGCCCTCGTGGTCCTCTGCGCCGGGATGCTGATGATCGTCCTCGATGCGACGATCGTGAACGTCGCGTTGCCCTCGATCCAGAGCGATCTCGGTTTCTCGCAATCGAGCCTGGCCTGGGTCGTGAACGCGTACCTGATCGCCTTCGGTGGCGCCCTCCTTCTGGCGGGCCGACTCGGCGACCTCCTCGGTCAGCGACGGGTCTTCCTTGCCGGTCTCGCGGTGTTCACGGCGGCCTCCCTGATGTGCGGGTTGTCCATCGGCCGGGAGATGCTCGTCGCGGCGCGGTTCGTCCAGGGTGTCGGAGGCGCGATGACCTCTGCCGTCATCCTCGGGATGGTAGTCACGATGTTCACCGAGCCGCGCGAGCGCGCACGTGCGATCGGCATCTACAGCTTCGTCGCGGCGGCGGGCGCGTCGATCGGGCTCCTGGCCCCGACGTCGTCGGCGCCTTCCTGGTGACGGGGGCATTGCTGCTCGGGGTCTACACGATCATCCGGACGACCGACTTCGGGTGGGGATCGGCGCACACGCTCGGGTTCGGGGCGGCGGCGACCGCATCGCTGATCGCCTTCGTCGTCCGCGAGTCGCGGATCGCGAACCCGCTGGTCCCACTTCACATCTTCAGGTCGCGCGATGTGTCCGGAGCGAACGTCGTGCTGTTGCTGATCTTCGCCGCCATGTTCGGGATGTTCTTCCTGGGCAGTCTCTTCTTCCAGCGCGTCCTTGGGTATGACGCGCTCGAGATCGGGCTCGCGTTCCTTCCGTTCAGTGTCGCCATCGGGACGATGTCGTTCGCGTTCTCCGGGCCACTCATCAGCCGCTTCGGCGCCCGCGCGGTGCTCCTTCCAAGCGTCGTGCTGATCGGCACGGGGCTCGCTTTCTTCGCGCGGGTGCCCGTGGAGGCCGACTACCTCGTCGACGTACTGCCGTCGATGCTCCTGCTCGGCATGGGCTTCGGCCTCGCTTTCCCCTCGCTGATGGCCCTCGCGATGTCGGGTGCGAGCGAGCACGACCCCGGCCTCGCATCCGGGCTCGTCAACACGACCCAGCAGGTCGGTGGAGCGTTGGGCTTGGCGGTCCTCGCCTCGCTCTCGGCGTCGCAGACGAACGGACTGCTCGCCAGGTCGGTCGCCGAGCCGGCCGCCCTGACCAACGGCTACCAACGGTCGTTCGCCATCGGAGCCGGACTCGCGCTCGTGGCGCTCGTCGTGGCGGGGACGGTCCTGCGGCCGGCCGTGCAAGCGCACGTAGGGCTCTCGCAACGGGCGGGGGCCGGGAAGCGAAGGAGGCAAAGATGAAGGAGACGAAGGAGCCGGTGACCCAAGGCCCGGGATACGACGGGGTGTCGATCCCGCCAGCCGGCACGTACGAGCTCGACGTCGCGCACACGGTGGTCGGGTTCGTAGCGCGACACATGCTGTCGAAGGTTCGGGGCCAGTTCACGGAGTTCACCGGAACGATCGAGGTCGGCGAGTCGCCGGAGGATTCGCGTGTCGACGTCGAGATCAAGGCAGGGAGCATCACGACCCACACGGAGAAGCGAGACGAACACCTCACGAGCGGCGACTTCCTGGAGATCGAGAAGCACCCCCTGCTCACGTTCAAGAGCACCGCGGTGCGGCCGACCGGCGGGACGTCGTTCGAGCTGGACGGCGACCTCACGATCAAGGACATCACGAGGCCCGTCACCCTTGCGGGGGAGTTCCTCGGGTGGGGGCCGGATATGGAAGGCGAGGCGATGTTCGCCGCGTCGGCCAAGACCACGATCGATCGCGAGGACTGGGACATGACCTGGAACATGGCGGTCGAGACCGGCGGCTTCTTGGTGGGCAAGAGGGTCGACCTCGAGATCGAGGTCGAGGCCCATCGGGTGCGCTGAGCCGAGAGAGAGCAAGGAGGAAGCAGGATGACTACCGCGATCATCGGAGTTGGCAAGCTCGGCACGTCCGTCGCGCGGGATCTTGTGGACGGCGGGGAACGAGTCGTCCTCGCCGCGCATGACGGAGCGAATGCGACCGCGCTGGCGCGCGAGCTGGGCGAGCCGGCGAGCGCCGCCTCGGTCGAGAAGGCGATCGGCGACGCCGATGTCGTCGTGTTCGCGGTCTGGCTCGACACGCTCAAGGATCTGATCACGCAGCATGCGGATCTGCTCAAGGGGAAGGTCGTGGTGGATCCCTCGAACCCGCTCGCGCAGGACGCCAACGGCGGCGTCGTTCGCACGCTTCCCGAAGGCCAGTCGTCGGGCTCCGTCGTCGCCGGGCTGCTGCCAGCCGAGACTCACTTCGTCAAAGCGTTCGGCACCCTCGGCGCGGAGTCACTGGCCTCGGAGGCCAACCGGACCCCGCGCGCGGTCCTGTTCTATGCGACCGATGACGACCGTGCTGCCGTCGCGGTCGAGCGGCTCATCTCGGCGGCCGGGTTCGACCCGGTGAAGGCGGGCGGGATAGACGCCGCCGTTCGCATCGAGACGTCGGGTGACCTGCACCAGTTCGGAGGATTGAACGGGAGGGTGGTCGACACCCGCGAGGCGCGAGCTGCCCTCGCGACAGCCGCATAACGGTCCACCAGATGCCTGGATCGACGCTGGGTGTCGCGATCATCGGGGTCAGTCCCGTCCGGGGCTGGGCCGCGACCGCTCACATCCCGGCGCTGCGCGCGTTGCCCAACTACGAGCTCCGCGCTCTCAGCGCGCACACCGCCGACTCCGCGCGCGCAGCGGGCGAAGCGTTCGGTGTCAGCGCGGCGTTCTCGGACCACGAGGAGCTGGTGACCCGGCCGGACATCGACATAGTCGCCGTGACGGTGAGGGCACCGCTGCACCGAGACCTCGTCTCCTCCGCGCTCGTCGCCGGCAAGGCCGTCTACTGCGAGTGGCCGCTCGGCCGCGACCTCGACGACGCACGAGCGATGGCCGCGCTCGCCGCCGAGCAGGGGGTGCGCACGGTCGTCGGGCTGCAGGCTCGCCAAGCTCCGGCGATCCAGTTCGTCCGACAGCTGCTCAGCGACGGATACGTCGGCGAGGTCCTGTCGACGACGATGGTCGGGCTCTCGGTCGCGGGTGACGTCCTGGGCCGGCCCAACACATACATGCTCGACAGGGCGAACGGGGCCAACGTGCTCACGATCGCGTTCGGTCACTGCGTGGACCTCCTCGATCACGTGTTGGGCGAGTTCGCCGACCTCTCGGCCGTGACCGATCTCCGCAGGCCGCTCATCACGATCGAAGGGACCGGGGAGCGGATCGTGAAGACGGCGCCCGACCAAGTCGCGGTGATCGGCACCCTCACATCCGGGGCGACCGCCAGCGTCCACATCCGTGAGGCCGTGGCCGGCGGAACAGGGTTCCTGTGGGAGATCAACGGCACCGACGGAACGCTCCGGATCAGCGCCGACGAGGCGCAGCCCCAGATCTTTCCCTTGACCGTGGCGGGTGCGCACGGGCGGAACGAGCCCGCCGAGCTTGCCGTCCCGGCAGCGCTGAGGCAGCGATGGCCCGCGCTCACCGGCCTGGAGGGAGCGCCTGCCTACAACGTCGGGCGTGCGTACGCGGCGTTCGCGGCAGACATCGACGACGGGACGCACACCGTGCCGGACTTCGGCGACGCGGTCCGGCGCCACGAGGTCATCGCCGCCGTCGAGCGGTCCGCCGCATCGGGGGAACGCGTGAAGCTCTAGCGCTGGGGACCCGAGCCGAGTCTCATCGATGCTCTGCTTGCTTCCCTGCACCTATCACGCTGACTGGCTCGCGTCGCCGATCGCGTCGATCGCCACGCTGCTCCCCGACACGAGTTTCACCGTGTACTGGTATCCGCACGCTCCCGTCGTCCAGAGGATCTGTCGTGGACCATCCGGGATATCCGCCGCCGAGACCGTCGCCTGCTCGCTGACGTTCCACGTGATCTGGATCGTCCAATCGCCGGCACCGGGAC
>VAYF01000198.1 GCA_005883885.1 Actinomycetota bacterium
TCGAGGATGCGACGAAGAACCTCCTCGGTATCACGTTGCTGCTGGCGGCTGCGGCGATGGTCTTCAAGAGCTACCTGCAAGGCCGGCGGAGCGCGGCGGCGCGTCGCGCCGGCGTCAGCCCGCATGCCGCGCCGCCGCCGCTCCGCGTTCGGCCGGTCCCGACGGTGCTCGTCGGTGTGCTCGGCGGGTTCCTGGTCGGCCTCACCTCGGTCGGTTCGGGGTCGATCATCATCGTCTGTCTGATGCTCTTGTATCCGAGCCTGCGGGGAGCCGAGCTCGTCGGCACGGACCTCGTCCAGGCGATCCCGCTCGTGTCGGCGGCGGCCCTCGCGCACATCCTCGTCGGGGACTTCCAGCTCGGCTTGACGGCGACGATCCTGATCGGGGCGCTGCCGGCCGTGTGGGTCGGCGCCCGCATGTCGTCGAAGGCGCCGGACGGCGTGATCCGACCGGCCCTCGTGTTCGTGCTCGTCGCGACCTCCCTCAAGCTGCTGGGCCTCTCGACGGTCGTGCTGGGCGGCGCCCTCGTGTTGTTCGCGCTGCTCGCCTTGCCGATCTGGGGGGCACTCGACGCCGCGGCGCACCCCGAACCCATCTGGCTGCGAGCGGGTCTCGACCGCCGGAAGTGGATCCGATCGCTGGCGTGGTTCGCACCGATCGGGATCGGGTTCGGGGTGGCGGTCGCCTACTTCGCGCGTACCCGACCCCAGCTCGTCGCCGCGTCGCTCGTTGCGCGGCCGGGGCCGGTATCGACGTAGGAGGGCTGATGTTCGAACGGATCGTGGTCGCGATCGATGGTTCCCGGGAGGGCAGCAAGACGGTTCCCATGGCGTTGGACCTCGCCACCCGCTACGCGTCCAAGGTCACGGTGGTCCATGTCCGCGAGCACACGAAGTACGAAGGATCGGACGTTGATCTCGGTCCCGACATCGGGGCCGATGAGCTCGTGGACGGAACGGTCGTCCGCCTCCGCGAGGCGGGCATCGAGGCGGATGGCGTGATCCGCCGGGTGGCTCCAGGCGCGACCCCCGAGCAGATCGTGGAGGTCGCTCGCGAGACCGATGCCGACCTGATCGTCATGGGGACGCGCGGGATGACCGAGTGGAAGAGCCTCCTGCTCGGCGGCGTCGCCAACAAGGTTGTCCAGCATGCCCCCTGCCCCGTGCTGCTGGTCCGGTGACGTTCGTTCATTGACAACACCTCCTTTCACGCGGTATCCCTTACGGCGACGCGGGGGTGCGACCGGACGACCGGAGCCGTCGCGCCGATGGACGGCGGCGGAGGAGCCGCAGACGGACGTCCATATCTCTTTCGGTTGACCGGACCACCGGAGGCCGAGCCCCAGAAGCGAGTCGGTGCGTCATGCGACCGACCCGATCGGAAGGAGCTTCGCATGCCCTGGTGGTTCAAGCGGCGGCTGTTCGCCGCTCCTCTCGCCCTCGCCCTGTTCGCTCTCGCCGCATGCTCCAACGCGAGCGCGAACGGGGGGAGCGTTGCCTGCGGCTCGTCCTCAGGCTCGACCGTGATCAACTTCGCTGCGTACAGCACGCCGCGGGAGGTCTACGACGCGAAGATCATCCCCACCTTCGTGAAGGAATGGAAGGACAAGACCGGCCAGACCGTGCTGTTCAACGAGTCCTACGCCGGTTCCACCACCCAGGCGCAGAACGTCGTCAACGGGCTCGGCTCGGACGTCGTGGCGCTGTCGTTGGCGCCCGACATCCAGACCATCCAGGACGCCGGGTTGATCACGCACGATTGGACCCAGGCCCCCGACGGCGGCATGGTCTCTGCGTCGGTCGCGGTCTTCGACGTCCGCCCGGGCAACCCCAAGGGCATCAAAGATTGGAGCGACCTCGCCACGGCGGGGACCGGCGTGCTCACGCCGGACCCGGCGCAGAGCGGTGGTGCCCGGTGGAACCTCGTCGCGCTCTGGGGGGCGGCGCTCCGCGGCGACGTCACCGGCATCGCGAAGGGTGATGAAGCGGCCGCGACGACGCTGATGCAGGCCGTCACGCACAACGTGATCTCGTACGACAAGAGCGCCCGCGACTCGATCCAGAACTTCGAGTCGGGCAACGGCGATGTTGCCATCACGTACGAGAACGAGGTGAAGACGGCACAGGCGGCCGGCGAACCGGATACCGCGGTGTACCCGAAGGGGACGGTGCTCATCGAGAACCCGGTCGCGGTCGTCGACAAGAACGCCCAAGCCCATTGCGTGGAGGACGTGGCCAACGCCTTCGTCGACTATCTCCACACGAAGGAGGCCAAGGGCTTCTACTCGACGGTCGGCTACCTCCGCCCGGTCGATCCGGCCAAGGCCGCCGCGGGAGATCCGGCGAACGGGTTCCCCGCGATCCACGAGCTCTTCACGGTCGCCGATCTCGGCGGGTGGGACGCGCTCGATCAGAAGCTGTTCAGCGACACGGGGATCGCCACCCAGGCGATCGCCCAGGGCTGATCGCGACGATGGGCAGCGCCGCGCAGGCGCTCGGTGGCCGCGGCGGGCTGCGGTCCTCGCCGAGGACCACGGCCGTGCTCCGTCACCTCGCCCTGCGCGGCGCTGCCGTCGTCTACCTCGGCCTCATCGTTGCCCTTCCGGTCGTCGCCGTGGTCACGAAGGGCTTCGGCGACGGGTTCGGCACGTTCCGGAACGCGATGGCG
>VAYF01000199.1 GCA_005883885.1 Actinomycetota bacterium
CTTCTGGGTGTTCGCACCGATCTCGGTCGCGAGCGCGATCGGGATGTTGCTCGTCCGGAACGCCGTGCACGCGGCGCTGTTCCTGATCGTGAACTTCTTCTGTCTCGCCGTGTTCTACCTCCTGCTCGATGCGCCGTTCCTGTTCGCGGTGCAGATCGTCGTGTACGCGGGCGCGATCATGGTGCTGTTCCTGTTCGTGATCATGCTGCTGGGCGTCGACAGCGGCGTTCCGGTCCGCGAGCGGTTGCTCATCCAACGTCCGCTGGCGTTCGTCCTCGCGGCCGCGTTCGTCGTGGAGCTCTTCCTGGCGATCCGCGCCGGCGTCGGCTTCGCGACGAGGGCCCCCGACGTCTTCGCGGCCAACGACGGCGGCAACACGCAGGCGGTGGCCAAGGTCCTGTTCACCCAGTACTTCTTCCCGTTCGAGGTCACGTCGGTGCTGCTCCTGGTTGCCGCGATCGCGGCGATGGTCCTCGCGCACCGGAAGGCCCCGACCGTGACGCAGGCGGAGATCGATGCCGCCGCGGGCAAGCCGGAGGCCGACGAGATGCCGGTCTACGGTGCGGGAGGGGCGCCGTGAGGACCCCCATCGCTTACTACCTGATGCTGTCGGGGATCCTTTTCATGCTCGGCACGGTGGGTGTGCTCACGCGCAAGAACGCCCTCCTGATCTTCATGTCGGTGGAACTCCAACTGAACGCGGTGAACCTCGCGCTCGTCGCGTTCTCGCGGTTGCACGACGACCTGACCGGGCAGGTGCTGGCGTTCTTCTCGATGGTGGTCGCCGCGGCCGAGGTCGTCGTGGGGCTGGCGATCATCGTTGCGATCTACCGACGGCGTCGCAGCGTCGACGTCGACGACGTTCGGGAACTCCGATGGTGAGCCAACCGGATGCGGCCCTCTGGTTGATCCCCGCGCTGCCGCTCGCGACCGCGGCGATCAACCTCTTCTGGGGCAGGCGCCTGGGCCGCTGGGCCGGCTGGCTCGCGTCGGCGTCGGTCATCGTCTCGTTCGCGGTGTCGCTGGCGGTCGTGTCGCAGCTCGTCGCCAAGCCCGCGGACGATCGGCTGTTCCTCCAGCACCTCTTCGATTGGATCTCGGTCGGGAGGTTCGTCGTGGGGATGGATCTGCGCGTGGACAGCGTGAGCGCCACGATGATCCTCGTCATCACGGGGATCGGCGCCCTGATCCATGTCTATGCCATCGGCTACATGGCGGGGGATCCGCGGTACGGGCGCTTCTTCTCCTACATGAACCTGTTCGTGTTCTTCATGCTGATGCTCGTCCTCGGAGCCAACTACCTCGTGCTGTACCTCGGGTGGGAGGGCGTGGGGTTGTGCTCGTACCTGTTGATCGGGTTCTGGTCGGAGGTGCCGGCCAATGCGGAGGCGGCGAAGAAGGCGTTCATCACGACGAGGATCGGCGACACGCTGATGCTGATCGGGCTGGCGCTGATCGTCTTCCGGTTCGGCACGCTCGATTTCGAGGCGGTCTTCGGGACGGCCGGCACGGTGTTGACGAAGGACGCCGCGACGGCGATCGCGCTGCTGTTGTTCGCGGGGGCGATCGGCAAGAGCGCCCAGGTCCCACTCCACGTGTGGTTGCCCGACGCGATGGCCGGTCCCACGCCGGTCTCCGCCCTGATCCACGCCGCCACGATGGTCACCGCCGGGGTCTACCTCGTGGTCCGATCCCACGTCCTCTTCGAGCTGTCGGGTGTCGCGCTGACGGTGGTCCTCGTGGTCGGGGTCGTCACGGCGGTGTACGCGGCGACGTGTGCTATCGCGCAGCAGGACATCAAACGGGTGCTCGCCTACTCCACGATCAGCCAGCTCGGGTTCATGTTCATGGCCGCGGGCATGCGCGCGTACGGGGTGGCGATGTTCTTCCTGGTCGCGCACGCGTTCTACAAGGCGCTGCTGTTCCTGGGCGCGGGCTCGGTGATCCATGGGATGCACGACGAACAGGACCTGCGACTGATGGGCGGGCTCCGCCGTCTGATGCCCATCACGTTCGCGACCTTCCTGGTCGGGGCGCTCGCGCAGGCCGGCGTCCCACCCCTGGCCGGGTTCTTCGCGAAGGACGCCGTCCTGGAGGTCGTTCAGCATTCCGGCCGCGAGGCCGTCTACGTGCTGGGCTCGGTCGCGGCGTTCCTCTCCGCGTTCTACCTGGGACGGATGCTGTTCCTCACGTTCTTCGGCGACGCGCGGAGCGACCGCGCCCGCACCGCCCACGAGGCGCCGCCCGTGCTATGGGCGCCGCTCGTGGTCCTGGCGGTCGGCGCCGCCACGGCCGGGTGGCTCAACCTGACCCCGGAAGGCCGTCTGACGAGGTTCCTCGAGAACGTCACGGGGGTCACGCCGGCGGGCCACGGCGTCGCGGTCGCGACGCTCGCGGCCGTCGCCACCGTCATCAGTCTCGTTGCGCTCGCGTTCACGTGGTGGATCTACGGCTCGGGCCGCGTGGAGTGGATCGGGTTCCGTGAACGACTCGAACCGCTCCCGCGCGCCGCGCTGAACGGCTGGTACGTCGACCGGGCGTACGACACGGCGGTGATCCAACCGGCCAAAGCCGGCGCGTGGGTCGCGGCGTACGTGCTCGACGCCCGGATCATCGATGGGGCCGTCAACGCGATCGGCGGCGGGGTGAAGCTGCTCGCCGACGGTGGCCGGCACCTCCAGACGGGGTTCGTCCGCTCGTACGCCCTCGCCGTGTTCCTGGGAGCGGTCGCCATCTTGGTCTACGTGGGGGTGCGATCGTGAGGCAGCACCTCCTCACCTTCGCGATCCTGTTCCCGCTGGTGGGCGCCACGCTTATCGCTGTGGTGGGGCGAAGGATCGACGATCGGGATACACGCATCCTCGCGCTGCTCACGACGCTCGCGACGTTCGGCGTATCCCTCCTCGTCCTCCGCGACTTCCAGATCGGGACGGCCGGCTACCAGGGCTACCAGATGGTCGACCGGGCGTCGTGGGTCCGTTCGCTCGGCCTCCAGTACCTCGTCGGGGTCGATGGGATCAGCCTGTGGCTCATGCTGCTGACGACCTTCCTGTTCCCGATATCGGTCCTCGCATCCTGGAAGATCGAAACGAACGTCGCCCGCTACATGGTGGCCATCCTGGTCCTCGAGAGCGCGGTGCTCGGTTCGTTCCTCGCGCTCGATCTCCTGCTGTTCTTCCTGTTCTTCGAGGCGATCCTGGTTCCCATGTATCTGATCATCGGCGGCTGGGGGAGTGGCAACCGGGTCTACGCGGCGATCAAGTTCTTCCTGTTCACCATGGCCGGCTCGGCCTTCCTCCTCGTCGCGATCCTGTTCCTGTACTCCCGCTCCGGTCAGCTGGGACCGCCCTCGTTCGAACTGGGTCGGCTGACCCAGGTGGCCGCCGGGCTCCCGGTCTCAACGGCGCACTGGCTCTTCCTCGCGTTCTTCGTCGCGTTCGCGGTGAAGGTGCCGCTGTTCCCGCTGAACACCTGGCTCCCGGACGCGCACACGGAGGCGCCCTCCGCCGGCTCCGTGCTCCTCGCGGGCGTCCTGCTCAAGGTGGGCACGTACGGATTGCTGCGGTTCAACCTCAGCATGTTCCCGCAGGCCTCGACCTACTTCGCTTCGTTCGTCTCGGTCCGCAACAGGCGGTGACCGGTGGCGTGCTCCAGATGGTCAATCACGGCCTCGCCACCGGTGCTCTCTTCCTGCTGGTCGGGATGGTGTACGAGCGAACACATACCCGAGAGCTCGCCGAGATGGGCGGCCTGGCCGGGGTGATGCCGTGGCTCCTGGGCGCGTTCCTTTTCGTCGTGTTCGCGAGCGTTGGGTTGCCCGGGCTGAGCTCGTTCGTCGGGGAGTTCCTGGTGATCGCGGGGACGTTCGCGGTCAGCCACGTGTTCGGGGCCCTGTCCGCGGTCGCCGTCGTGCT
>VAYF01000236.1 GCA_005883885.1 Actinomycetota bacterium
CGCGGTGGAAGCCGACCCAGTCCCAGCCGCGCCGCTGGTAGAAGGCGATGGCGTGGGCGTTGTCGTTGGTGGTGACGAGCCAGACCCGCCGGCAGCCCGCAGCTACGGCGGCGTGCGGACGGCGGTGAGCAGTGACGTGCCTGCGCCCCGGGCCTCCACCGTGCTGACCAGCACGACCAGCTCGCACTCGTCGCCGTCGACGCGGTGCTGGGCGAGGCCGATCGGTTTGCCGTCCTCCTCGGCGACGAAACCGTCGAGCTGGGTCGCGTCGTGCAGACGGCCACGGCTCACGACGAGCGTCACTCCCCATGCCTGCGACACGGCGTCGCCCGCCCACGCGCGGTCAGCGTCAGCGAGGGGCCGGACCGCGATCATCCGGCGCCCAGGATCACGGTGCTGGCAGACGAGAACCAGCCGCCGGTGCCGTTGACGCAACAGATCTCGGCGCCCGGTACCTGGCGGCTGCCGGCCTCGCCCCTCAGCTGGCGCGTGGCCTCGACGAGCAGGAACATGCCGCGCATGCCCGGGTGACACGACGACAGCCCGCCACCATCGGTGTTGGTCGGCAACGCGCCGCCGACCCGCAGCTTGCCGTCCTCGACGAACGGCCCGCCGTCACCCTTCTTGCAGAAGCCGAGGCCCTCGATCGTGAGGAGCACCATCGAGGTGAACGCGTCGTAGAGCTGGCAGACGTCGACGTCGTCGGGCGTGACACCGGCGCGCTCGAAGGCGAGCCGGCCCGACTGCACGCAGGGCGACTCCGTGAAGTCCTCCCACTCGCTCATGGTGATGTGGGAGACGGCTTCGCCGGTGCCGAGGACCCAGACCGGCGTCTTGGCGCAGTCGCGGGCTCGTTCCTCGCTGGCGAGCACGATCGCGCCGCCGCCGTCGGAGCGGATGCAGCAATGCAGCTTCGTGAACGGGTCGGCGATCATCCGCTCGTTGAGCACGTCGTCGATGGTGATCGGGTCCTGGTAGTAGGCGTCGGGGTTGAGCGACGCGTTGTGGCGCGCCGAGACCGCGATCTCGGCCAGCTGCTCGATGCTGGTGCCGAACTCGAACATGTGCCGGCGCGCGGTCATGGCGTACTTCGCGATCAGCGTGTGGCCCCATGGCGAGTCGAACTGCGACGGCCCGCGCGACGAGAACGCAAGGTTGGCGGTACGCAGCCGTCGCTTGAGGTCGGCGCGCGCGGTGGAGCCATAGGCGAGGACGACCACATCGGTGAGCCCTTCGGAGATCGCGGCCACTGCGTGCTCGAGCATGAACTCCCAGGTGCTCCCGCCGACGCCGGTGGAGTCGACCCACATCGGGCGCAGCCCCAGGTACTCGCTCACCTCGATCGGCGCCAGTGTGCCGAGCCCGGTCGACATGAACCCGCCGACGTCGTCCTTGGTGAGTCCGGCATCGGCCAGCGCCCGCGACGCACCCTGGAAATGGAGCGCGAAGTTGGTCTTGTCGTCGACGCGTCCGCAGTCGGACAGGGCCGCACCCACGACCGCCACCCGTCGGCTGGTCATCAGCGCAGCCGCCATTCGATGCGCTTGCCGGACGAGAACAGCTCCTGGCCCTGCCGCAGCGACTCCTGGTCGGAGCCGAGCCCGACGAGCGCGTAGGCGAGGCCGACGGCCTGCGAGCGGCTGAGCTCGAGGCCCGTCCAGATCGAGCGCACCGTTCCCTGGACGGCGAGCGGTGGCTGTGACGCGATCACGCCCGCGGCCCATGCCGCGGCGTCGTGCAGCCCGCCGGCGGCGACGACCTCGGACACGAGGCCGATCTCGTAGGCGCGCCGGGCCGACAGCCGCTCATGGTTGCCGAGCAGCGAGAGCCGCATGATCTCGTGGAACGGCATCTTCTGGAGCATGTGGATGGGCTCGAAGGCGGCGGTCATGCCATAGGTGACAGGGGGGTCGAAGAACGTGGCGTGCTCGGCCGCGATGATGAACTCGACCTCGCCCAGCATGTAGAACGCGCCACCGCACGCCATGCCGTTGACGGCCGCGATCACCGGCTTCCAGAGGTCGCAGCTCTTGGGCCCGATGTTCTCGCCGGGATCGTCGAACATGAACGGCGTCGAACCCGACCCCACGACTCGCTCGCCCTTCGTCTCGCCGCTCCCGTCGCCCATCGTCTCCGTGCGGTCGATGCCGGTGCAGAACGCCTTCTCGCCCGCGCCCGTGAGCACGACTGCGCGCAC
>VAYF01000237.1 GCA_005883885.1 Actinomycetota bacterium
TTCGACCGGGCGACCTTGCTCCCGGCTTCGCGCTCCGAGACCAGCACGGGGACGCCGTCCGGCTGGATGACTTCCGGGGGAAGAAGGTACTCGTCTACTTCTATCCCGAGGCGGACACCCCCGGGTGCACGACGCAATCCTGCGACCTCCGCGATCACCGCCAGGATCTGGGCGCGATCGGTGTGGATGTGGTGGGGATCTCGCCCGACGACCCTGACAAGCAACTCGCGTTCGATCGGAAGTACGGGCTTGGCTTCCCGCTGCTCGCCGATGAGGATCACGCCGTCGCCGACGCGTGGGGGACCTGGGGACCGAAGACGCGGGGAGGCGTGACCGTCGAGGGCATCATCCGGTCGTCCTTCCTGGTGGACGAGCAGGGGAACATCGAACGAGCGTGGTACGGGGTCACCCCCAAGGACACCGTGCCGAACGCGCTCTCGGCCTTGTCGTCCGGGTAGCCCTCCAGCCAGTCAGCGATCGCGGCCCGCGATGCGGTCCGCGATCGCCCGCGCCTCCTCGAGCCTGGCGCGGTCCACGAACACGTGGACCGCGCCGAACTCCCAGATCCGGCTGAAGAACCCGGGGAGCTTCGCCCACCAGACGATCCCCTCTTCCTCGAGCGCCTCGGCCATCGCCTCCGCGTGTTCAGGCGTGAACTGCCCCAGGTGGACCGTGCGGACGTCGGGCGGCACCCGATCGAGGCCCGGCATCTCAGCCGACGTCCTCGTGGAACGCCCTGAGCCGTTCGGCCTCGTCGTCGAGCACGACCCGAGCCGTCCGTGGCAGCCGATCGAACGGCTCGACCCGGACCCGTCCTGCTTCGAAGCGCCACGTTCCGGCGACCTGGCCGTCCACGAGGAAGGTGGGAACCGAGTGCGGGGTCTTCGTGTTGAAGACCCGCGGACGGTGATGTTCGGGGAGGATCTGCGTCCCTCGTTCGTTGATGAGCAAGGTGGCGTCCCAGGTCGGGAGGAACCGGATCGGGGCAGGAGTGTCGCCGTCGGGGAGTGGTGCTCGCGGAAGATCGTGGAGCACCTCGCCGCCTTCGCTCCGGAATCGACGCAACCGCATCCGCGCGAGGCTTCCCTCGAGGCTCGTGGGTGGCACGCCGGACCAGCCCGCGATCTCCTTCGTCGTGGAAGGGCCGAACCCACCGAGGTACCGTCGGAACCCTTTCAGCGGCGTCCACAGCCCGACGCAGGCGGATGGGGCGTATTGCGCTTGAAGCCCGCCGATGCGTTCGACGGTCCTCGGGATCGGAAGATCCGCCGGTTCGAGCGGAGGCGCGCGGCGGTTCCCGCCATCGTGCGTTCGTCCGCAGCGCCGCGGGCCGCGCGCAACCACGAGCCGCGTCGTGCGGCGCGCACCCCGGCGGCCAATGCCGGGTAGTCACGCGCCGAGACGAGATGGATCGTGCTGCGCATCAATGTCCCCTGGACAACGGACCGCCGCTCGAGGGCGCTCGTCAGAGCATCCCGTCGGAACCCTTTCAGCCGCGTCCACAGCCCGACGTAGGCGGATGGGGCGTATTGCGCTTGAAGCCCGCCGATGCGTTCGACGGTCCTCGGGATCGGAAGATCCGCCGGTTCGAGCAGGAGCTGCCGGGCGAGCAACGCGCGGTTGCGTTCGCGTTGGGAAAGGGTGCGCTCGGTCACGAGGGCGGAGTCTAGGGGTGCGTTCGGTCTGAACCGTCGGCCTGAACCCTCGAAGAGCAACCTCGATAGACTGCTCGTCATGGCGGATCCGTACCTGCCGCCAGCGATCGAATCGCCTCTCGTGGTGGTCTCCAATCGGGGGCCCGTCACGTTCGAGCGGAACGAGGCTGGCGGCTTCGAAGCGCAACGAGGCGCCGGAGGCCTCGTGACGACGCTGGCGGGTGTGTTCTATCGGGACGAGGCGACCTGGGTCGCCGCCGCCATGACGGAGGCCGATCGGGAGGTCCCGCGGAGGCAGGCGCTGGATCACGCGACCGATCTGCGGCTTCGGTTCGTGTCCCTCGATCCCAAGATCTACGACGGCTACTACAACGGGATCTCGAACGGGATCCTGTGGTTCACCCATCATTTCCTGTGGGACATCGCGCGGAGCCCCACGTTCGACGAGTCCACCGACGACGCCTGGCGTGCGTACGAGGAAGCGAACCGCGCGTTCGCCGAGGTGCTCGACCGGTTCCCCGACGACGCGGTGTTCCTCGTCCAGGATTACCAGCTCTCCCTCGTCCCGATGTACCTTCGCGAGCTGCGACCGGAGGCCCGCGTCATCCACTTCTCGCACACGCCTTTCGCGGGGCAGACGTACCTCCGGATGCTGCCGATCGGCATGCGGGAGTCGCTGCTCCGCGGGCTAGCCGGCGCCGATGTGCTCGGGTTCCAGTCACGGACCTGGGCCGAGAACTTCCTGCTGTCGGCGAGGTCGCTCCTGGGGGCGAAGGCCGACCTCCACCGGTGGCGGCTGTCGCTGGACGGACGGACGTCACTGATCCGCACGTTCCCCGTGTCCGTCGGCGCGGAGGGTCTTCGGTCGATCGCCGCGCAACCCGAGACCAAGGCGATCCGGCGGGAGATCCGGGCGTCGCTCGGTGAGCAGCGGCTGCTCCTGCGCGTCGACCGCTTGGAGCCGTCGAAGAACATCCTCCGCGGGTTCCTCTCGTACGAGCTCTTCCTCCGACGGAACCCGGGCTGGCAGGGGCGGGTGCGTTTCCTTGCCTTGCTCACGCCGTCGCGTGAGGAGCTCACCGCGTATCGCGAGTACGGCGACGCATGTCTGGCCGAGGCGCACCGGATCAACACCGAGCTCGGCCGCGAAGGATGGGTCCCCATCGTCGTCCGGCTGCAGCACGACATGGACTACGCGGTGGCCGCGTACGGCATGTACGACGCCATGCTCGTCAACGCGGTGTACGACGGGATGAACCTCGTGGCGATGGAAGGGCCGGTCGTGAACCGCAACGGTGGGGTCCTGATCCTCTCGCGGAACGCCGGGGCCTACGGGCGGCTCGGTCGCCAGTCGCTCGGCGTCAACCCCTTCGACGTCCGGGAGACCGCCGACGCGATCCAGCAGGCGCTGGAGATGGACGAAGACGAACGAATCCGGCGCGCGCGGGGGCTCTCGCGAACGGTCCTCGCGCACACGCCCGCCACCTGGCTCGCCGACCAGCTCGACATGCTCGACCGGGCCGTGCGCCTCCGCGGATCCGACGAATGACCGGCGGCGGCCAGCGTTCCCCAGTTCCTGCACAGCGAGCGCCCAGACTTCCGTAACCTCCGCGTGCTCGGATGAGCCGGTCGGCTCGCGGGATGCCGGCGGAGGGAGCCTCGAGATGAAGCGCAGGACCAAAGCGGCGATCGGCGTCGCGATCGTGCTCGTCATCGCGCTCGTGGCAGGCGGCTTCGCGCTCTGGCAGGTGTTGGGGGGAGCCGCACCACCGCCGGTCGCGCTGAACAGCGTGTCGACCTCGGCCGGCCCGACCGCGAGCAGCAGCGCAAGCGGGAGCCTCGACGGGACGTGGACGATCGACGGCACATCGGGGTCGCTCGCGGAGGGCACGTCATCGTTCGCCGGCTACCGCGTCAAGGAGGAGCTTGCGGGGACCGGTGCGAACACCGCGGTGGGTCGCACCCAGAAGGTGTCGGGGTCCATGACGATCGACGGCACGGCGATCACGGCGATGGAGGTGACCGTCGACATGACGACGCTCCAGAGCGACGACAGCCGCCGGGACGAGCGGCTGCGGACCGACGGGCTCCAGACGGACGAGTTCCCGACGGCGACGTTCACGTTGACCCAGCCGATCGAGGTCGGCTCGGTGCCGAAGGAACGTCAGACGATCCAGGCCGTCGCGGTTGGCGACCTCACGCTGCACGGCGTGACGCGGAGCGTTCGGGTGTCGATCCAGGCGCAGCGGAACGGTGACGAGATCGAGGCGATCGGCAGCGTGGACGTCGCGCTCACCGACTACGGGATCCAGGCG
>VAYF01000238.1 GCA_005883885.1 Actinomycetota bacterium
TTGGGCCTCGCGACCACGGCGATGCGCGAGCTCCCGCTCCGCGAGCTCGCGCATCCGGCCCTCGAGCGACTCGCGCGCGCCACCGGGGAGAGCGCCCAGCTGTTCGTGCGCGACGGCGATCGACGCATCTGCGTCGACGCCGTCGACTCCGACCACGAGCTCCGGACGATCGTCGACGTGGGCTCGGTGCTCCCGCTCGACCAGGGGTCGGCGGGGAAGGTCTTCCTCGCGTGGGGCCCGCCCATCGAGCAAGACGACGTGGACCGGCTCGCGCAACAACTCGCGACGACCAGGCGACGTGGCTGGGCCGACAGCTTCGGCGAGCGAGCGCCCGGCGTGGCGTCGGTGAGCGCGCCCGTGTTCGGCCCGGGAAACGAGCTCCTGGCGGCGATCTCGGTCTCGGGCCCGGCGAGCCGGATCGCCCCGCTCCGAGCCAAGAACTACGCGCCGGCCGTCATCCAGGCGGCTCGGGAGGTGGAGTCGGCACTGGGCGGGTGAACGTGCGGATCCCGATGAGGCTGGTGCGGATGTCGGTCCGCTCGTCTACCAAGCGTAGGCCTCGGGCGCGGGGCCGCCGGGTCCGGGGAAGATCTCATCGAGCTTGCCGAGCACCTCTTCGGACATCTCGATGTCGAGCGCACGCATCGAGCCGAGCAGCTGGGCCTCGGTGCGCGGTCCGATGACGGGGGCGGTCACGGCCGGCTGGTGGAGGAGCCACGAGAGGGCCACGTCCGCGGGGCGATGCCCGAGCTCCTTGCAGAGCGTCTCCCACTGATCCAGCTTCGGACGGTTCGATTCGATCTCTCCGACCATGTACCCCTGCGAGCGCCGCCCCTCGTTGACCTTCTCAAGGGCCCCGGCGAGCAGGCCGCCCGCGAGCGGGCTGTAGGCGATCAGGCCCATGCCGTACTCCTGGATCGCGGGGATCACCTCGAGCTCGACCGAGCGTTGCATCAGGTTGTACGGCGATTGCTCGGACACGAGACCGAGCGTGTTCCGCCACCCCGCGATCTCGTTCGCGCGTGCGATATGCCATCCGGCGAAGTTGGAGGAGCCGACGTAGAGCACCTTCCCCTGACGCTTGAGCTGCTCCATCGCCTCCCAGATCTCGTCCCACCACGACTGACGGTCGATGTGATGCATCTGATACAGATCGATCCGGTCGGTGCGCAGCCGTCGGAGGGACTCCTCGCACTGCCGGACGATGCCCAGCTTCGAGAGCCGGGATTCGTTGGGCCAATCGCCCATCGTTCCGTAGACCTTCGTCGCCAGGACGACCTTGTCGCGACGACGGTCGCCCTTGGTGAACCACCGCCCGATGATCTCCTCGGTCGCGCCGACGCCGAGGTGACGGCCGAACACGTTGGCCGTATCGAAGAAGTTGATCCCGCGACGTGGGTGTACTCCATGCCCTCGAGTTTACGCCCGGGTCTGCGCAGCTTCGGCGAGCCGACCGTCGCGTTCGGGCGCGAGTGCGCCGGGGATGAACATCGCCGCGATCGTCACGGCGGCGCCCAGCACCCCAGCCAAGATCAGCGTCCGGTCCGTACCGATCCAGTTCGCGACGGGACCGACCACGGCGAACGACAGCGGCAGCCCGGCGATCGAGATCATCCAGTCAAGGCTCATCACGCGGCCCAGGATCTGCTCGGGAACGAGCCGCTGCAGAGCCGTGTACCAGATCACGATCAGCAAGGAGATCGAGCCCTCCGTAACCAACGCGACGAACAGCCCCTGCCACACCGCCGTGATCAGGCCGAACCCCGCGGTCATCAGCATCCCGAGCGCCCACGCGAGATACATCACGGTGATCGGGCGGCGGCCGAGCGATCCACGCTGGGCGGCGACGATACCGACCAGCACGGACCCGAGGCCGCCGGCCGCGAAGACGAGCGCCAGGTCGACGCCGCTGCCCGACAGGTCGTGGCTGATCACGTACGGCATCAGGGTCTCCCAAGGACCCCACACGCAGAACAGGCTCACCGTCGCGGTCACGAGGGCGACCCAGATCCAGGTTTGGCTCCGCACGTACCCGATCCCGTCTCTGATCTGCGGGATCAGCGATTCGTGAGGGCCCTCACCTGCTTCCTTCCTGACTCGCATCAGCACGATGCAGAGCGCCGAGACCGCGAATGAGACGCCGTCGAAGATGAAGGCCCACCCCGTCCCCAGCACGAGCAGCAGCCCGCCGATCAACGGACCAACGGCCTGCATCGCGAGCGGCCGAACCACTTGGGCGACCGAGTTCGCTTCGACCAGGACGTCCTCGGAGACGATCGATGGGATGATCGAGGAGAACGCGGGCGCGAAGAGGGCCTGACCGCTCCCGTAGAAGGCCACCAACACGACGAGGATCGTGATGGTGATCGTCTGCGTCAGGCAGAGGATGCCGATCACGGTGATCGCGATCAGCCGCAAGAGATCTCCGGCGATCATCAGGTGACGTCGGTCCATCCGGTCGGACAAGGCGCCGCTCGCGAGCAACAGGAGGAGCTGGGGCAGGGACCAGGCCACGCCCACGGCGGCGAAGGCGCCTGGGGAACCGTGCAGGTTGTGATAGACGAGCCAGGCCACGGCGACGTAGTACGTACCGTCGCCGGTCATCGAGATCGTCTGACCGATCCACAACAATCGGAAGTCACGGTGACGCATCGGTCGGAGGAGCCCGATGCGACTCGTCAGACCCGGCCGCTCGTCCACGTCGCCCGAGCCTATCGTGGGTCTGATTCGCGCGGTTAGAGAGTCACCCAGCGCGCCGGGAGGGAGTCGAACCCCCAACCTTCTGATCCGTAGTCAGATGCTCTATCCATTGAGCTACCGGCGCAGGCAGCCCATGCTACCGCGCCGTCGTTCGGCTCAGGAAAGGCGCTGACGCGCCAATGCTTGGAGGTCGAGGACCACTACGCTCGCGTCCACGTCGAGCGATGAGCCGCCCGGGAGACGCCTGGCGCCGCCGTCGGCGATCCGGTCCCGGAGGTCGCTGTCGTGGCGCCGTCCGAGTGTTGCGAGGGTCGCGCTGCGCTGGATCGTCGTCATGATGTCCTCCTGTTCGTCGTCTCTTCTGCCCATGGTCGGCAGGTGGTGGAGGCCGGCGCAGGGGTCAAGGGTTGTGAAGTTCCCCGCGCGGTTCCCTACGGGCTCTGCCCGGGATGACTAGTCACCTGGAGGCAGGGCTAGCCGAACTACGGTGGAAGGGGTACGGTCGGAGCGAGGAACGGCTAGGGGAGGGTGCAGGTGTTGGGCGTGCTCATGATCGTCCTGAGCCTCGCCTCGGCCGGCGTGGTGGCGGACTACATCGCCGAGAACGACCTGCTCACCGCCCCGAACCAGTCGATCGCCCTGTTCGGCTCACACGTCACGGTCTCCGGTGTCGCGGTGGTGATCGTCCCCTTCGCGCTGGGCGCACTCGCCGCGGCGCTCTTCGTGATCGGGATGGGTCTGATCCGCGGAAGCTCGGACAATTGGCGCGCGATGAAACGGCGGGTCGCCGAGCTCGAATGGGAGATCACGTCGCTCCGTTCGAAGCTGCGTCTCAGCGAGGTCGTGAAGGCCGAGAAGCAACGCCACATCCAGCTGCCCGAGGCCGAACCCGAAACGGAAGAGATCAACCTCGAGAAGTGAAGCCTTTCAGACCTCCGTTTCGGTGTGGGCGTAGTACTCGTACGCAGACATCGCCTGGCCGGTCGGGCTCTTCCACGCGCGTTCTTCTGCGGGCAGCTTCCCGAGCATCTTGGCCATCGCGCGAACGTGTTCGGCGACCGAACCGCAACAGGAGCCGATGTAGCGAACACCGGCGTCGCGCGCATCGGCGGCGAACGCCGCCAGCTCTCCTCGGGCGAGCGTCTTCGGGGTGAGCCCGTACGGGAAGTCGGGCCACGCCGTGAAGTCCGCTTCGGTATCCGTCGTCGCATAGCCGACCGGCTGTGAGGCGACGGGGACGGCGCCGGCCACCGCCTCCACCATCTCGACGGCGATCGGGAGCTGCTGCGCCGGGCCGTTCAGGCAGTTCACGCCGACGATATCCGCACCCGCGTCGGCGAGGCGCTTCGCCGATCCGCCGGGGGTATCTCCTTCGTAGGAACGGGCCGGGAGCCGTTCGAAACACATCGTCGCCATCACCGGCAGACCGGTCGCCTTCGCTCGCTCGACGAACAGCAGCGCCTCGGCCGTGAACGAGAAGGTCTCCCCGATCCAGAAGTCGGGCGGCCCCGCGTCCAGCTGATCCTGGAGCTGCCGGTCGAACAGCTCCCGGACGTGATCGGCGCTCTTCGGATCGGCGGGGTCGTACGCCCAGGTGAGCGAGAGGTTCCCGGCGACGAGCGCGTCGCCCTCCGCCGCCACCTTCCGAGCGATGCCGACGGCGTCGCGGTTGATCTCGTCGACCTTGCCGGCGAGGCCGACGGTCGCGAGCTTGTCGTCGCTCGCGTAGAAGGTCATCGTCTGGAGGACCTCGGCGCCGGCGCGCAGGAACTCGCGGTGCAACTGCGCGAGCGCATCCGGGTGTTCGATCACCACCTCGGGTGTGAACGGTCCCGCCTGCACGTACCCGCGCTTCTCGAGCTCGAGCAGGTACCCGCCGTCGCCGAGCACCGGGCCTTCCGCTAGCCGCTCCAGGATCCCCTTCGACACGCGATCAGCCTCCTCGGGACGAGGGACCGAGTGTATGGAGGAGCGCAACGGGACGGACGGTTCCGCGGCGACCGCTGGTCACCTGCCCGGAGGCGGAGACGACAGGATTCGAACCTGTGAGGGAGCTCAACACCCCCTAACCGCTTAGCAGGCGGCTGCTTTCGGCCACTCAGCCACGTCTCCGCCGACCATCCTAGCGAGGCGCGCCCTCGCTAGGCTGCGCCCGTGCCGCACGTGGTCGTGGTCGGCGGAGGCATCATCGGCGCAGCGTGCGCAGACGAACTCACGCGACGTGGTGCCTCGGTGACCCTGCTCGAGCGCGACGAGCTCGCGTCCGGCGCCTCGGGGCGGAACCAGGGACTCTGGGTTCCTCCCGAGGACCCGGCGCTCCACGCGATCGCCTCACGGTCGCTCGCCCGTTACCTCGAGATCGCGGACGAGGCTCCGCTTCCCTTCCGGATCGACCCGCGCCCGATCGGCACGGTGTTCGTCGCCGTCGACGAGGAGGACCTCACGGCGGCGAAGGACACGCTCGCCGCGATCTCGGCCGGGGGCTTCGCCGTCACTGAGGTCGACGACGCCGCGCTCGCGGAGGCAGAGCCGGCGGTCGCGCGAGACCTGGCGGCGGCGTGGTTCATCGATGCCGGCCACCGACTGGATCCGGCCGCCCTCACGGTCGCACTGGCGTTGCTGGCGGCATCCCGCGGGGCGGTGATCCGGCATCACCTCTCCGCCCGAGCGCTGCTGACCGATCGCGACCGCGTGACCGGGGTCGTGACGGACGAAGGGAAGATCGCGGCCGACGAGGTCGTGGTCGCGGCGGGGCCATGGTCGCCACGCCTGCTCGAGCCGCTCGGGATCAGGCTCCCCGTCCTCGGCGTTCGCGGATGGCTCGTCCGGGTCGATCCCGGGAGCCCCCTGGCGCGCCACCTGGTTCGGACCGCGGAGGGGAACGGGGCGGTGGCGGCGGCCCGCGCCGGCGACATCGCCCGCAGCGGACTTCCGAGGAGCGAGGGATACGGGTCCATCGTGCATCCCTACGACGACGGGACGGCCCTCATCGGATCGTCGCGTGCGGCGTGGCTCACGCCGGAGCCCGAGGACCCATCGGCTCCGCGGCAGCTCCTCACGAACGCGATCCGGATCGTTCCTCGGTTGGCCGATGCCGTGATGCTTTCATCCTGGTGGGGCCTCCGGCCGATGACGCCCGATGAACGCCCCGTGATCGGACGGGTCCGGGACGGCCTCGTGGTCGCGACCGGTCACGGGAGCGAGGGCGTGATCAACGGCGCGGGCACGGCCGAGCTGGT
>VAYF01000053.1:0-2864 GCA_005883885.1 Actinomycetota bacterium
GCGCGACGTGCTCAGGATGCATGACCGGGGCGTCGACCCGCACGATCTGGACGCGCTCGGCGTACGGGTGGTCGCTGGAGCCGACGACGTGGCGGCCGGCAACGAGGCGATCAACGAGGTGCGAGTCACGGACGAGATCGTGGGATACATCATGGCCCTGGCTGACGAGACCCGAACGAGCCCATCCCTCGTGCTCGGCGTCAGCCCGCGGGGGTCGGCGATGTTGCTGCGGACGAGCAAGGCGGCCGCGTGGTTGGCGGGGCGCGACTTCGTCACGCCGGATGATGTGAAGGCGCTCCTCGGACCGACCTGGGGACACCGACTGATCCTGCGCCCCGAGGTCGAGCTCGAAGGCGGGACCTCCGACTCCATCCTTGCTGGTCTGGCGGATCGCATCCCCGTACCCGGCTGATGTACCTCTCTTTCCGCCTCGCGATCTTCGCGGTCTTCCTCAGCCTCGCGGCCGCGTTCCTCCCGACGGTCTCCTCGATCGGACGAACGGACGAGGTGGCGGTCGAGGTCAGCAATCCGCGGCCTCGTGACGTAGAGGTCGCGTTCCGGGACGCGGCGCCACCATCCTTGCGACGACACCCGCGGATCTATCGAACGGTGATCCCCGCGGGCGGCCGGACCATGTTCCGTGCGACCATCACGCCAGCGAGGCGCGGGATACGAAACGTTGGTCCCGTCACGATCCGTACGGCGGGGCCGCTCAGAATGGCCGGCCGTCAATCCACCCTGTTGGATCTGGTTCCCATCAAGGTGTATCCGCCATTGCCCGGACGTGCGAACGTGGCCCAGCGGGTGCGCCGGGCACGCGAGCTCCAAGTGGGCACTCGATCCTCGGCGTTCCGGGGTGGCGGCAACGAGTTCGACTCGCTCCGCGAATACCACCTGGACGACGAGTTCCGACGCATCGACTGGCGAGCGACGGCCCGTGCCGGCAAACCCATCACGCGTGTCTACCGGGAAGAGCGCGACCAACAGGTGATCCTGTTGCTCGATGCGGGACGCTCGATGGCGGGCACCATCGCCGGCGCCAGCCGGTTCGAGTACGCCATCGACGCCGCCTTCACGCTGTCCGAGCTCGCCGCGTACGTGGGAGACCGGGTGGGCATGGTGGCGTTCGGGGCACGCGTGGAACGGATGATCGGGCCCAAGGGTGGCCGGGAACAGCCTCGGCGGATCCTGGACCTCCTCTTCGACCTGGAACCCACTCTCGATGCTCCGGACTACCGCCGAGCGTTCTCGACGCTTCTCGGTCGGTACCGACGGCGGGCTCTGTTGGTGGTCCTGACCGAGCTCACCGACGAACGGGCGATGGAGCCCTTCCTCGACGCCTTGCCGGCCCTCCGGGCCCGGCATCTCGTCGTCGTGGGTTCGGTTCAAGACCCGGAGGTCGCCTTCCTCGCGACCGATCGTCCCGCCGATGCCGAGGCCGCATACCTGACGGCTGCGGCGTCGGAGTCGCTCGTCGCTCGCGAGCGAACGGCGGAGCGACTCCGCACGATGGGTATCCCCGTCGAAGACCGGCTACCCGGGGAGTTCGCGGCCGCGATCGCCGACCGTTACCTCGACATCAAGTCGGCGGGGCGCCTGTCGGTCACGAAGCCTTCGATCGCCGCTGCGATGACGAACGCCGGGATGACACCGAGTACCACCACCACGGCACCGGTCGCTTCTTCCGACAAGGCTGCCGCTCGCGATCGATCGCCCGGCTCCACGATCGCCCACCCCATCCGAAGACCTGCACCGGCCGCGATGCAGATGGCGGTGAGCTCCAACAGCCCGTGCGGAAGGATCAAGGACCAGAAGGCGGCACCGTGCCCCGCGGCCCCGAAGGCGCCGGCGAGGACGCCAAGCATCACGGCGTTCTGGACCAGGATGTAGACGGTGCCGAGTCCCAGCGTGATACCGAGCGCGAACGCGAAGAACGCGACGCTGACGTTGTTGAACAGGATGATGGTCGCGATCGCGTCGGACGGGCCGAGGCTCGGGTCCCTCGTGCCATCGAAGCGGCGGATCGCTGCCCGGGCCGCAGGAGGGATCAGACCGAGGCGCGCCTCGTGCGAGTTCGCGATCCAGAACCAGCTCGCAAGCGTCACCGACATCACGATCACCACCGCGACGACGATGAAGGGCGTCGTTCGCCGGATCTGCTCTCGATAGCGAGCACCGAAGAACCTGAAGAAGCCCACCACCGTGCCGGGTCGCACCGCGTAGATCGCCTGCCGCGCTCTCGCGACCAGATCGTTCAGGTATCGCTCGAGATCCGGATCCGCGTAGCGGGAACGGACCTCGGTCAGATGCGACGACACCTCGAGGTAGAGCGTGACCGTCTCCGAGATCTCCGCGCCGGACCGTCGGGCGAGCCCGCTCGCGCCGTCGCGACTGGCCTCTTCCAGCCGGCCCCAGGCGGCCGAGTGTTTCGCGATGAAAGAATCGACGTCCACCTGCCGAAGTCTCGAGCATGCGGAAAGAGGTGTCGAGCGTGGGGAAGAGCGGATACGGCTACCACCCCGTCGTCACGCCGGAAGGTGTGCCGCTCGACCTCGACGTGGCGGGCCTCGGCTCACGGATGATCGCCATCCTGATCGATGGCTCGATCCAGTTCGCCTGTTTGATCGCGCTCATCTTCGTGATGGCTGGACTCCATCTCGGTGACGCCGCGGCCGCGGTGATCCTGTCGATCACATCGTTCATGTTGTTCTTCGGATACTTCTTCGTGTTCGAGGGCCTGTGGCACGGAAGGACCCCGGGGAAGCGAGCGCAGCGCCTCCGCGTCATCCGAACGGACGGCCAGCCCATGTCCGCGGCGCAGATGTTCGTTCGCAACCTCCTCCGGATCGTGGACTTCCTTCCCG
>VAYF01000053.1:2909-15025 GCA_005883885.1 Actinomycetota bacterium
GCCCTCGTTGGATGTGTCGGGCATGGGAGAAGCCCACTATCAGCTGCTACGGTCGTTCTTCGAACGACGCGACCACCTGGAGCCGAACGCCCGCGCCCACCTCGCAAGCCAGATCGCGACCGCGATCAGGCCCGTGGTCCGAACGTCCGCTCCCTTGTCGGACGAGGGCCTGATCGACGCCGCTGCTGCGGCGTACCGTCGTCGTTTCGCACCGGGGTGATCCCCGCTCGGCGAGGATTCGCCCGAACGACTGTCCGGACATAGGATGAGGTTTCCGGACCGTTCCCCCGGTCCACGAGGGAAGGAGACCGCGATGACGGATTACGTGCTCCTGTACAGCGGCGGATCGATGCCCGAGACCGAGGAAGAGCAGAAGACCGTGATGGAGGCCTGGAACACCTGGATGGGCCAGCTCGGCTCGTCCCTCAAGGACGGTGGCAACCCGTTCACCCCGGCCTCCAAGACGATCTCCAACGATGGCTCGATCAGCGACGGCGGGGGCAGCGCCAGCGGCTACTCGATCCTCAGCGCGGACTCGCTGGACGCCGCTGCCGAGATGGCGAAGGGCTGCCCGGTGCTGCAGGGAGGCGCCACGATCACCGTCTACGAGACCTTCGCGGTGATGTGAGGACGCATCGCTGAGCCATCCCGAGAACCGATACGACCTCGGCGTCATCGGGCTCGGCGCCTTCGGCTCGGCGGCCGCGTACTGGGGCACGCGGCGCGGCGCAAGCGTGATCGGGCTCGAACGGTTCGAGCTCGGGCACGCACGAGGCGCATCCGAGGATCATTCGCGGATCATCCGGCGGAGCTACTCGTCGGCCGACTACGTCCGGTTCACGCAGCAGGCGTTCGAGACCTGGGCGGAGGTGGCCGAGGAGTCGGGCGAGGAACTCGTGACGATCACCGGCGGCCTCGACCTCTTCCCGCGCGACCCGATCGATGAGCCCGCACCCTTCCTGCACGCGATGCGCGAGGAAGGCGTGGAGCACGAGGTCCTGGATGCTGCCGCGCTCCTCGCCCGCTGGCCGGTGTGGCACGTCTCGGACGAGGTCGTCGCGATCTACCAGCACGATGCGGGGATCGTGGCGGCCAGTCGAGCCAACGCGGTGCATCGGCGCCTCGCGCGAGCGCGAGGCGCCGATCTCCTCCCCGAGACGCCGGTCGAAAAGGTCAGCCCCGACCGGGACGGCTTCGCCCTGGAGACCGCGACCCGCACCTACCGGTGCGGGTCGCTCGTGATCGCGGCCGACGCCTGGATGAACGAGGTGCTGGTGCCGTTCGGCGTGCACCTTCCCCTTCGCATCCTCCAGGAGCAGGTCACGTACTTCGACGCGACGGACCCCGCGTCGTTCGACCCGGCGACGTTCCCCGTTTGGATCTGGCACAGCGACCCGCACATGTACGGCCTGCCGTCGTTCGGCCGACCGGGGCCGAAGGTCGCGATCCACGGCGGCGGCCCGGAGGTGACCCCCGAGACCAGGACGTTCCAGCCCGACCGGGGCTACGCGGCCGTGGTCGAGCGGTTCATCCGCGAGCATCTTCCCGGTGCGGTCGGCCCCCCGCTCGAGGTGCGCACGTGTCTCTACACGCTCACGCCCGACCAGGACTTCGTCCTGGACCTCGTGCCGGGGACGTCGAACGCCTCATTCGGACTCGGCACGGCCCACGGGTTCAAGTTCGCGAGCGTGTTCGGTCGAACGCTGGTCGAGCTTGCGCTCGACGGCATCTCCGAGTGGCGGCTCCCGCGGTTCGCGGCGGATCGCCGGTCGCTCACCCAGCAGGCGTGAGGATCAGCGTTGCGTCCACCCCGGGCGCTTGCCGTCATCCTCGAGGAACTGCACGAACGGTGAATCGTCGTTCGCGAGGCCGACGATCGCCCGGACCGTGCCGTCAGCATCCAGCAGCCTGAGCACGGGTGCGCCGCCCGCCGCGAGCCCGAGCCGCACACGAACCTTGCCGCGCTGGTCGTAGAGACCCATCGTCGGGGTTCCTTGCTCGGCGAGCTTGTGGCGGTGCTGCAGCTCGCCGTCCTCGACGTCGACGCCCATCGTTGGCGAGGCATCCGAACCCAGCCCGAACTTCGCTCGGATCCTGCCGTGCTTGTCGCCGAACGCGAGGGATGCCGAACCGTCCGAGGAGAGCCCGAACGTCGCGCGGACCTTGCCGTTGTCGTCGGCGATGGCCAGACCGGCCGCTCCGTCCGCCTGCACCCCGAACCGCGCCCGGACGCTCCCATCGGCGTCGAGCATCGAGAAGAAGGGGTGTTCGTCCCCCGACAGGCCGATCCGCATCCGGACGTGACCGAACTCGTCCACGACCTCGAACTCATCGGCTCGAACGACACGCTTCTTCATGGGCTCGTGGGCGCGGGAGAAGGACCGCGGGCCTATCGTCGCGCACGCGCGAGCGCGGCTCAAGCGCTGAGGGAGGGAGAACACGAAGTGAGAGGCCGCCGAAACCCGAGGGCTCCAACGACCTCTCGTGCGTTTTGTACCCCAGCGAGCGACTCGCCGTCAAGTCGAGGATCGGATGTTTGTCGGTATTCCTCCGGTCGTCTGGGCGCCGGCCTCAGGGGATCCAGATGAACAGCCGCGTCCGCTGGAGGTCGGGCTCGTTCTTGGTGCCGGCGACCACGGCCTCGATCGGCTTCAAGGACTTGCCGATCTCGTTGTCGAAGGACGCGGCCTCCGCCGGTGGGAACTGGCCGCGGATCACGTTGACGATGGCCGGAACGTCGAGATACAGGACGCCGTCATCGGTCGGAACGCTCGCCGTTGCCGACGTGAACCGAGCGGCGGTGGAGATCGCCGCTCCGCCGGCGTGGACATCGATCACGTGTTCGACCTGGGCGCGCGACGAACCCACGACGGCCACGTCGCCGATCACCGCGTACGCGACCGGCAGGGCCGCCCCCGACGATGCGTACGTGACGGTGACGCCGCCGTGGCTCTCTGTAGCCCACCGGGTGGTCTCGTGCGTGATCCTGCATCCTCCGCTCGAAGAGCACGATGCACCGCTCGCACCGAGGGGAAGGCTCTGCAGCGAGTCGTCGAGCCACTTCGACGTCGCGGCGGGATCGTTCGTCCCGACCATCAACACGCCTCCGACCGGGATCGTCCCTTGCTCGGGGCTCGCCGCGGCAGCGACGTCGCCGGTCAACTGGGACAGCAGGCCTCCTGCACCCGTGACGCCCAGCCGCTTGAGCTCTTGATCGGCGTGCGGATCGCTCGAGCCGATGCGGCCGACCTGATCGGCGATCGCCGCATCGAGATGCTCGACCGCGTACATCCCGAGCGCGTCGTCCGGGACGAGGTCGATCAGCGGGTTCGGATGGTCGGCCGCCGACAAGGTCTGGCGCTGGACGTCGGAGAGCTTCGCGTCGTCGTACATCATCACCGTGTCGAGGGCCAACCCGTCGGACTCCGCGGAGACGGACACCCCTACGCCCTCGAGTGCATCCAGGCTCGTGACGCCCGTCGTGAGCCCTGCCGCGCCCAGGACGTCACCGAAGGTCCCGAGCAGCTGGGCGGTGTCGACGAACGCGACGCCGAGCCGTGACTGCGGCAGAGCGCCGGTCACCCGCTGGAAGTTCGCGTCGTCCGCGATCGACGGCCCGCCGTGCGCGGTGTCGATGACCGCCGCGACCGCACCTTCATCGGATCCCAGCACGACCACGCCGTCGACGATCGCGAACGACGGATGGTCCGACGTTGCGGACACCGTGATCGGGACGCCGTCGTGATCGGAGCTGTGGAAGGTGGCGCCTTTGCTCTCCAGACCCGCCCGGAGCTTCTGCAGCGACTCGACCGCGGCGCTCTGGTCATCCGTCGCGATCAGGGCTGCGTACGACGTCTCCTGCGCGCTCCTCACGTCGACGTAGAGCCCGACCTCCGAGCCCACCCATCGCACGTCGTCGTGCGTCATCCCGACATCCCGAAGGACGTCGTCGAGGGTCTGGTTCAGCTGCTGCTGAAGCTGATCCGGGCCGCCGACGGCGGGGAACCTCGATACGATGCGGAGGAGGTTGACCTTCTGGCTGGCGGCCGGGTCGAGGTTGGCCGTCACGACGACGTCGGCGCTCGCGGGGACCTTGTTCAGGATCACCTCGCCGCTGCCTCGAAGGAGCATGAAAGCGGCCGCGCCGGCGGCGCCGGCCAGCACGAGCACCGCGGCGAGCGCGATGCCGGCGACCTTGAGCCCGCGGCGACGCGCCGGCGGCGGGGCCTCGCCTCCTTCGGTCACCTCCGCCATCGCGATCGGCAGGGCGCCCTCCGGAGGGCCAGGGAAGCCACCGCCGGTCTTGGATCGGGGGTCGAGGCTCCAGGTGTCGCCCGGCTGCGCGTCCGCCGGTGGGCCGGCCACGTCGTCGGTGGGGGGTTGGTCGCTCACGGTGCGCTGTCCTTCCGTCGAGGTTCGGCCGCGCCGAGGTATCGGCCGGGCAGGAGCCCAAGCGTAGTGGCCATCGGTTCCCTCCGCGAGGAACCTCGGGTTAGGCCTCGAGCACCTCGCGGCGGAGCGTGCATGCCGCCAGCCGGTCGGGCAGCGGCACGACCCCGATCCCGGGGCCGTGAGGAACCTCCATCGTGCCGTCGCTCGCGAGCACGAATGGCTCCGTCAGATCCTCCGGGAAGTACCGGGCCGACGCGCTCGTGTCGTTGGGCAGGGTGAACCCCGGCATCGTCGCGAGCGCGAGATTGGTCGCCCGGCCGATCCCCGTTTCGAGCATCCCCCCGCACCAGGCGGGGACGCCGGCCCGGAGGCAGACGTCATGGACCGCGCGCGCTTCGAGTACGCCGCCGACGCGACCCTGCTTGATGTTGACGATCCGGCAGGCGCCGAGCTCGAGGGCGGCGGCCGCATCGGCCGCCGACCGGATCGACTCGTCCAGGCACAGATCCGACCGGATCTGTGCCTGGAGCTTCGCGTGCTGGACCAGGTCCTCGTGATGGAGGGGCTGTTCGATCATCAGCAACTCGAAGTCGTCCAGGGCTCGGAGGACGTCGACGTCCTCGAGCGTGTATGCGGCGTTCGCGTCGACGGACAGCAGGATGTCAGGATGGTCGGCTCGGATCGGCGCGACCCGGTCCAGGTCCAGACCGGGCGCGATCTTGAGCTTGATCCGCCGGTAACCCTCGGCGAGGTATCCGTCGACCTGCGCGCGAAGCTCGTCGACGGTCTCCGTGATCCCGACCGAGACGCCGCACACGACGGTCCTCTTGTCCGCGCCCAGATACGAGGCGAGCGACTCGTCGCGCTGGCGCAGCTCTGCATCGAGGATCGCGTTCACGAGCGTCGCCTTCGCCATCGGGTTGCCGCGGACGAATCTGAACAGGTCGGAGAGCGAACCCGCCGACACGTCGTGCTCGTGGAGCACGGCGGGGCCGAGGAACCCTTCGATCGCGCCCCAGACGCTCTGGTTCCACTCGGAACTGAAGTCGGGCTCGATGTCGGCGACGCATTCGCCCCATCCTTCGGCGGCGTCGGTCTCCACCCGAACGAGGACGCATTCCTTGCGGTCCGCGACCCCGAACGACGTTCGGAACGGCCGCACGAGCGGCAGCCCCACCAAGAGGAGCTCGCCGCGACGCACCCTCGTCATCGCGCGGCTTCCTCCTCGGCGAAGAGGTAGCAGGACCGCTCGCGGTCGAACGCGAGGCCGATCTGGCCGCGGGCCATCGCGTCCTCGACGGCGGCCGCGACGTCGTCGCGCCACCGACGGGCCTCGTTCGGGTCACGCGTCCGCAGTTCCTGATGATCGACGGGGATCGG
Organism: Actinomycetota bacterium; assembly: GCA_005883885.1. GTDB lineage: Bacteria > Actinomycetota > UBA4738 > UBA4738 > HRBIN12 > AC-51. The sequence goes on from VAYF01000053.1 coordinate 8,682, forward strand.
GATCTCGGTGCGCGGACCGCTGACGGATCGAGGGCCGGGTTCGTGGGGCAGATCCCATCGGACCATGAACCGGTCGCTGCGCTCTCCCACGTTGAGTTCGTCGGTCATGTCCCCGTAGTAATCGCGAGCGAAGCCGTCCACGACGGCCCCGAGCTTGCCCAGGTTGAGCCACGCGTTCCGCGCGAGCAGCGGGTCGAACGTCCAGCGCACCACCTGGATGTTCTGCTCGAGCGCCTGCGCGCGCTGCGCGAGCTTCAACGCGTAGCCCACACCCCGGTGACGTCGGTCGGGCAGCGCCGCGAGCATGTGCGAGTGAACGTGAAGCCCGGCTCCGTTCACACCGGCCCAGCCCAGGACGAACCCGATCAGGTCGGGGCCGTCGAACGCGCCCCAGCACACGTTCCCGCTCGCCGCCAGGGCCCGGACCACCTCACGGTCGACCCGCTGGCCTCCCCAGGTCGCCCGGACCACCTCGTTGATCAGATCGGCGTCATCGACACCGGGGAGCGGGCGCAGCTCGATGCCCGCGCCGCGCGCCGCGGCGCGGGCCAGCTCCCAGGCGTCGGACACGTCGGCGAGCGTAACAACGCAGAAGACCCGCGCCCGTGGCGCGGGTCTTCGTGGGGAAGGTGTGGGCTCGGTGCCGGCTACCCGCCGGCCGGAGGGGGAAGCTCTTGCCACTCGACGTCGTCGAGGTCGCTGCCCTGCTTCCGCTTCCAGAAGGTGACCACCGCTCCGATCGTCGCGAGGATCGCCGTGAACTTGAGGAGCTTCCGGAAGAAGCCCTTCTTCTTCTTTCCCGTTCCTTCGCTGTCGTCGCCCAAGGGACCCTCCTCGTTGTGGGCTGATGGTCGAACCATCGACCGGTGCGTCTTCAAGGACATCCGAAGGGTAGCCGCTAGCCGCTCCATCCGGGAAGGGCCTGCTCAGAACGTGTTGGGAGCTTCCAAACGATCTCGCAACCGTCGATAGTCCAGGCATGAGGCGGTGGATCGGGCTGACGGTCGGCGTTGGCGTACTCGCGGGTCTCGTTGTGGCGTCGCCCTTGCTTCGCGCCGCTCTCCCGGGAGAGTGGAAACCGACGGGACCGGGTCAACCCGTATGGTCGAGCGTCTCCGAGAACGTCTCCGGTGCGGCGCACTGTGGCTGGGAAGGGATCCCGTTCCTGTTCGTGACGCTTCACGATCGCGTTTCCGCCATATACGCGCGCGATGTTGACGGCCTGATCGGAACGAGCCCCCCGTTCAGGGCGGACGTGACGCTTCCATCGGATGCCATCTTCACCGGATGGCGGAACGGCGGTCGGGAATTGTGGGCGGGCGCGAGGATGGATCGACGAGGAGTCCCCGTCAGCATCTACATCGTCTCGTCAACCGGTGTCGAGCGTTGGCCGCAGGGGATGGGGTGCGTCCAGAAGCGACGTGGACTCGTGCTCTGACGTTCGTCACGATCGAGGCAGCCCACACGTCCGACGGTTCGCAGGGATCTATCGTGGGCCTGGATGGACTTGAACCATCGACCTCTTCCTTATCAGGGAAGCGCTCTAACCGAGCTGAGCTACAGGCCCGTGCGATCTGACATCGGATGAACCGAGGACGTCGACGAGCGTAGCCAGGAGTCCGAAACCCGTCAATCGAAGCCTGTCACCCGCGGTGACGCTCGGAGAGCGTGACCTCGACGCCGCCGACGATGTCGCTGATCAGGTTGTAGAGGAGCGCGATGAACACCGTCAGGGCGGTCCACACGAGCGCGAACACGCACCCGGCGAAGAACAGCCACGTGAAGATCCGCGCGCCGTCGATGATGGCCGGCGTGCACCGATACGTGCCTTGGTCCGGTTTCACCAGGCAGCCGATCCACTGTGCCACGGTGTCGATGACACCGGCCGCCTGGAGCACCAGGAAGATGATCAGGAGCGCGAGCCAGATCACGAGCATCATGCAGAACGAGAACAGCAGCGAGTACCGGAAGACCGAGACCAGGCCGAAGCGCCGGACCGTGACCTTGGTCCGCCGAGGCTCGCCGTAGCCATGCGAACGCTCCGCCCGGCGTGGCCGGACCGCGCCTCCCAATTCCACGTCGATGACGGGCGCATCGGGGGTAGGCGTCTGCGTGAAGGGATCTTCAGCCGTAGTGGTCATCCTCGTAGGGGAAGGTTCTAAGGGTACGCCGACCCGAGGGCAAGCACCCGGAAGCCTGGGATCAAGTTCGGAACGGTCCCTCCCCGGCGAACAGGAACCGTACGTGCGCAACCGCGGCGATCGCCAGCAGGGCAGGGGCGACCACCCACGAGCCCGGCTCCACGTCCCTGAGGAACAGCAGACCGCCCACCCCGATGCCGGCGCCTCCGAGGGCCAGCATCGCGTCCACGAGGGCGGGACGGAGCCGCGTCCGGAGCGGGAAGGTGGCCAGCACCAGCAGCGCCAACGCCGTCAGCAGGGTCGTCCAGCCACCCACAGGGTCCATGATCGCGAGGATACGACCAGGTCAAGCGGAGGCGGACGGGTGCCGATGCACACCCCTGTGGAAGGCTGCCTGCATGGCATGGAGCCGGCCTGGTGCTTCCTGTGCCGGATCGAGCGGAGCGGGGCAGACCCCGGTACCGCGTGGGGTCTCAAGACACGGGACGACGAGCGCGACCCGGAAGACCGCCGCGGCCCGATGAGTCTCCGCCAGGCGAGCTACCTCAGATTCCTCTGTGAAGAATTCGAGGAGACCTTCGATGCGTCGCTCACCGACGCCGAGTCCGCGATCGTGGTCGAGAGCTTCCTCGACGAGCCTATGACGGACTCGCAAGCACGGACGTTGTTCTTCCTGAGCCAGATCGTTGGTATGGAGGCCGAAACCGGACTCACCTACGGCCAGGCGCGAACGAAGATCAGGAGCCTGGTCGCGATCCGCGGCCTCAAGTCCGCCTGAGCTCCCCGACACCCGGATCACGGCACCAGGGCGACACGCCCTGCGATGATGCGGCCGTGGTCACGTCGATCCCCGCTCCCGACGACGACGCTCGTCGAGGGCTCCGTCTGGCTCTGATCGGTCTCGGGGCGGTCCCCCTGACGATCGTGCTCGTCGGCCTGGCGCCGCACGGGCTGCGCGCCGGTGTCTATCTGGCCGGGCTCGGCGCGGTGGCCGTCGTCTCGATCGTGGGAGGGGCCCGGGCCAGGCGCGCCCTGAGCGCCGGCACGGCGCTCAGGGCGCGCGCGATCGCGGGCGCGATCCTGGGGTTCTGGCTCGGCATCACGGCAGCCGTCCTGTGGTTCTGGACCTTGGTCGGCGTGGCGCTGTGAGGAGGCCCGGTCGGTGTCGACCGTGAACGTCGAGAGCGACCTCCGGATCATCCTGTGGATCCAGGCCGTCCGCGCGTTCCTCTACGGTTTCGGAGCCGTGATCTTGGGCTCGGTGCTCGCGCACAACGGCGCAAGCGACCTCGAGGTTGGACTGCTCGGCGCCGCGATCCTGGCCGGCATGGCGTTGTCCGCGATCGCCGTCGGCATCGTCGGCGACTGGATCGGTCGCCGACGAACGTACGCCGGCCTCCTGGTGATCCTCGGCATCGTCGGTCTGGGCTACGCCCTGACCGACCGCGTGTGGGTCCTCATCGTCCTCGCGCTCTTCGGCACGATGTCGACCGACGCGAACGAGAACGGCCCCCTCACGACGCTGGAACAGGCCATGATCGGGCAAGCGCCGGCGGCGTCGCGCCTTCGTGTGTTCGGTCGGTACAACGCGATCGCCTTCCTGACGGGCGCCCTCGGCGCGTTGGCGGCCGGTGGACCGGCCTTCCTCCACCACATCTGGGCCGGCGCTCCGGCCGATCGACGATGGTTCATCCTGTTCCCGCTCGGCGCGATCGCGTGCGTGTGGCTGGCGACGCGGCTGAGCGGCATGATGGAGGTCGAGGTTCGCACGCGCTCGCGGTTGAACCGATCGCGCGAGCAGGTGTTCCGGCTCGCATCGCTCTTCTCGATCGACGCCTTCGCCGGCGGGTTCGTGGTGACCGTCTTCATCGTGTTCTGGTTCTCGAAGCGGTTCGGTGCGTCGCAGGAGCTCATGTCGGCGGTGATCTTCGCTGCAGGCCTCTTGCAGGCCGCTTCGTCCATCGTGGCGAGCCGCGTCGGCGCACGGTTCGGATTGCTGAACACGATGGTGTTCACGCACCTCCCGTCCAACATCCTGCTGATCCTGGTTCCGTTGATGCCGACCTTGCCGCTCGCGATCACGATCCTGCTGCTCCGGTTCGCGCTCTCGCAGATGGACGTCCCGACCCGGCAGGCGTACATCGCGGCGATGGTGGATCCGGAAGAGCGGACGGCGGCTGCGGCCACGACCAACACGGCCCGCTACGTCGCGCGTCCGTTCGGTCCCCTGGTCGGCACGGCGCTGATGCACTCCGTCGCGCTGGGGGCGCCCTGGGTGGTGGCGGGGACGCTGAAGTCCGGCTACGACCTGATCCTGTGGCGCGAGTTCAGGAAGGTGGCGCTGCCCAGCTAGGCCGCTACTCCTCGTCCATCTGGATGATGACCGGGGCGATGGCGGCCACGTTCTCGCCGTCGTCGACCCGCATCGTGCGGACGCCCTGGCTCGACCGCCCGACCCGGCGGATGTCCGCGGCGCCGACCCGCTGGACCTTGCCGGAGGACGAGATCGTCAGCAGGTCCTGATCCTTCGAGCCGATGAACGCACCCGCGAGCTCGCCGGTCTTTCGGGTGAGCTGATGGCCGATGACGCCCTTGCCGCCGCGACCCTTGGTCGGATAGTCGGCGAGCCGCGATCGCTTCCCGTAGCCGCTCTGGGACACGCTGATCATCTCTTCGCCGTCGGAGGCGAGGGCGAGGGAGATGACCTCGTCGCCCTCCGCCAGCCGCATCCCGATCACGCCCGCGGTCGCCCGCCCCATGGGACGGACGAGCGATTCCTTGAACCGGATGGCTTGGCCGCGCCGGGAGATCAGGAACACGTCGTCCTTGCCGTCGGTCAGCCGCACGTCGACCAGCTCGTCCCCCGCCTTCAGGTTGATCGCGGCGAGCCCCGTTCGAGCCGACGCGTACTCCGGGAGGGCGGTCTTCTTGACCATGCCGTGCTTGGTCGCGAACAGGAGGAACCGGCCTTCCGCGTACTCCTTGAGATCCAACACCGCGCTCACCTTCTCGTCGGCGTTCACCGACACGCCGGGGAGATTGGCCGCGTAGAGACCGCGAGCGATGCGTGACGAATCGGGCACCTCGTGGACCTTCACCCGATACACCTTGCCCCTCGTCGAGAAGAACAAGAGCCAGTTGTGGGTGGTCGTCGTGAAGACGTCGGTGATCACGTCCTCCTCTTTCAGGGTGGCGCCCTTGATCCCCTTGCCACCTCTCCCCTGGCGCTTGAACGCGTCGATCGGCTGGCGCTTCACGTAGCCGGCGCGACTGACCGTGATGACGACGTCCTCTTCGGCGATCAGATCCTCGACGTCGAACTCGCCCTCGTCGGCCTTGAGCTGGGTCCTACGAGCATCCCCGTACTTCTTCTTGATCTCGGCCAGCTCCTCCTTGATCACGCCCCGGAGCTTCTTGGGGCTCTTGAGCAGGGAGTCCAGGTACTTGATCCGGGCGAGCAGGTCCTTGTGCTCCTGCTCCAACTCGGCGCGCGCGAGCCGGGTGAGCCGCCGGAGCGGCATGTCCAGGATGTGATTCGTCTGGACCTCGCTCAGCTTGAACTTCTGCATCAGCTTGGTACGGGCTTCCTCGGAGTCCTGAGATCCCCGGATGATCTTGATCACCTCGTCGAGGTGATCGAGGGCGATCAGCAGGCCCTGGACGATGTGGTCGCGCTCCTCGGCCTTCCGCTTCTCGTAGCGGGTCCTGCGCGTGACGACATCGATCTGATGGTCGACGTAGTACCCGATCATCTCGGCGAGGTTGAGGGTGCGCGGCACACCGTCGACGAGCGCGAGCATGATCACGCCGAAGTTGTCCTGCAGCTGCGTGTGCTTGTAGAGCTGGTTCAACACGACGTGCGGGTTCGCGGAGCGCTTCAGGTCGATCACGAGTCGCATGCCCTCGCGACCGCTGGAGTGGTCCTGGACGTCGGCGATGTCCTTGATGCGTCCCGACTTCACGAGCTCCGCGACCTTCTCCGCGAGCCGCGCCTTGTTCACCTGGTACGGCAGCTCACTGATCACGATGCGGGATCGGCCGGCGCTCCCCTCCTCGATGGAGCACACACCCCGAACCTTGATGGATCCCCGGCCCGTCTCGTAGGCATCGCGGATGCCGTCCTTGCCGAGCGCGATGCCGCCGGTCGGGAAATCGGGCCCTTTGACGAACTTCCGGAGCTCGGCGACCGTGGCCTCGGGGTTG
>VAYF01000229.1 GCA_005883885.1 Actinomycetota bacterium
CTTCGTGATCCCGACCGAGGAGCCGAGCGTCGCGGGCTTCGTGAACAAGGGAAAGCCGAGGCCCCCGGCGAGGGCGTGCACACCCTCGGGATCCTCACGCCAGCGCGGCTCCGTGACGACCTCGTGCGGCACGACGGGGAGGCCGGCCGCCGAGAACAGCACCTTCTGCACCGCCTTGTCCAAGCCGAGTGCGGAACCGAGCACCCCGGCGCCGACGTACGGCACGCCCGCGAGCTCGAGGAGCCCCTGGGTCGCGCCGTCCTCCCCGAACGGCCCGTGGAGGACCGGGAAGGCGACGTCGATCGGCGCGCGGGATCCGTCCGCGAGCACCAGCTCACGGCTCTTGCCCTCGCCTTCTGAGAGCTCGGCCACAGGGCCGGAACCGTCCGTCACCTCGGGCATCCGGCCGGTCTCGGAGGGCAATGCGGGTGGACCGGGCAGGACGTGCCACCGCCCATCGCGCGTGATCCCGATCGGGATGACTTCGTTCTCATCGGGATCGAGGGCGTCCATCACGGACCGCGCCGAGATGCACGAGATCTCGTGTTCGGCCGAGCGGCCTCCGAAGAGCACGGCGACCCGGCGCTTGCGGTCCGCCATCAGATCTTCTCCAATGCGCGCCCCATGTCCTCGAGAAGGTCGTCCGCATCCTCCAGCCCGACGCTCACACGGACCAAGCCGTCCGCGATCCCGGCGGCCCGCCTGGCCTCGCGCGGGTACCGGCGATGGGTCGTCGAGGCGGCGTGGCCGACGAGCGTGTGGGTTCCCCCGAGGCTCGTGGCGACCCAGGCGAGCTCGAGCGCATCGCAGAACGCCTTCCCCCCTTCAACGCCACCACTCACCTCGACGGCGATCATCCCGCCCGCGCCGTTCGGGAGGAGGCGTTGCGCGATCGCATGATCCGGGTGGGACGGGAGGCCCGTTCCATCCGGATCCCGAGGGTCATGATCCCGCGCATCGCGAGCCACGCTTCGAACGGGGCCATCGTTCCGCCCGTCTCGATCACCAGATCGCGCAAGGCCAAACGCCCGTCGTTCGTGCATGCGACCACGCCGCCCGTGTGATCGTGATGCCCGCCCAGGTACTTCGTCGAGGAGTGCACCACGAAGTCGAAGCCGAACCGAAGGGGGTTGCAGAGCGCCGGGGACGCGAACGTGTTGTCGACCGCGGCGGGGACGCCGTGTCGCCGGCAGATCGCACCCAAGGCCTCCAGGTCGGCGACCGCCATCGTCGGGTTCGCGATCGTCTCCGTGTAGAAGAGCGATGCGCCGGGGAGCGCCCGATCGATCGCGTCCAGGTCCCGTCCGTCGATCAGATCCACCGTCACGCCGAACCGTGGCATGACGGTCGTCGCGAGGGCGAAGGCGCCGCCGTACAGCGCGTTCGTCGCGACGATCCGCTCCCCGGACCCGACGTGCGCGGTCCACAACGTGTGGATCGCGGCCATGCCACTCGCGAACGACATCGCCGCCTCGGTCCGCTCGAGCGACGCGACGAGCGCCTCGAACGCGTCGAGCGTCGGATTCCCGTAGCCGCGGGTGTACGTGTACCCGGGTGCCTGGAACGCGATCGTGTCGGCGTAGGCGTCCGCATCGGCGAAGCGGAACGTCGACGTCTGGTACAGGGGGACGCTCGGCGTCTGCTGGTCGATCGGCGGCAGCGATGCCCCGTGGATCGCTCGGGTCTGGAACCCGTGCTCGCTCATCCCGCCAAGCCTAGCGGGCGTCGGCCCAGCGCTTCGGATAGCGGTCCCGCAGGTCGATGGTGAGCGCGGTGAGGACCTCCATCAGGTCGGCGGTCATCCGGCGGACCGCGTCGAAGTCAAGGATCGCGTCGTGGTCGGCTGCGAGATCGATCGGAGCGCCGACCGACACCCACACAGGCCGGCCGGGTTTCAGGGAGCCCGGGCCCGACTTCTGCCACACCGCGGCGGAGCCCCAGCTCACCATCGGCGTGATCGGGACGCGCAGGGCGAGCGCCAGCCGAACCGTCCCGGTCTTGCCGGCCATGGGGAGCCCGTCGGGCCGCGTCGTGACGGTTCCCTCCGGGTAGACGACCACGGCCTCTCCCGCGGCGAGGGCGCGTTCGGCTCGCGCCAGCGGCGTGCGGTCGCCGCTGCCACGGCTGACCGGGATCTGCCCGGCCCCCGCGAGCGCCCGGCCCACGAGGGGGATGTCGAAGAGGTCGTCCTTGGCGAGGAACCGGGGTCGCCGGCCCGCCTTGACCACGGCGTAGGCGTTGGCGATCGGGTCGAGGTACGACGCGTGATTGCATGCGATCAGCGCCGGCCCTCGCTCGGGGATCCGTTCGAGATGCTCGAAGCGCCACCGGAACCAGAGCCATGCGGGCGGGAGCGCGACGACCTTCGCGACTTGGAACCAGGGCTGGGCCACGTTCTCCTTCCCCACCGGGTTGCGCCCCACCGGGTTGTGCGCCTCGAAGAGGCCCGACCCGGGCCGTGAGCCTACCGGATGACCTCGGCTAGGCTGCAGGTCTGGTGCGAGCCATCGCGTTACCGGTCAAATCGTTGGACGAGGCGAAGGGTCGGCTCGCTTCCGTCCTCTCTCCGCTCGAACGGGCAGCGCTCACGCTCGCGATGCTCGAGGACGTGCTGGATGCGACGCTGCTCCTGCCGGGGTGGGAAACGTGGGTCGTGTCGCCCGATGAGTCGGTCCTCGAGGTGGCTGCGGGTCGCGGGGCGACGCCCATGCCCGAGGAGCAACCCCCGCTCGCGCAGGCCATCCGACAGGCCGAGGAGGAGGCGCTGGCGCTTCACCTGGATGCGTTCGCCGTCCTGTTGCCGGACACGCCGCTCGTGACCGCCGCTGCGCTCACCCGCGCGGTCCACACCCTCGGCCCCGTCGTGCTCGCGCCCGCCGCCGACGAGACCGGAACGAACCTGCTCTTGCGCCGGCCGCCCGTCGCGATCCCGTCCAGCTTCGGGAAGGACTCATACCGCCGTCATCTCGAGGAGGCCGCCCAGCGAGACGTTCCCGTCGCCGTGATCGACCACGCCGAGCTCGCGTTCGACCTGGACCTCCCGGACGATATCCTCACGGTCGTGAACGACCGGCGGGCCGGACGCACGCGCGAGGTCCTGCGAGCGCTCGACGTGTCGATACGTGTGCCGCCGGCGACGGGCGCCAGGTAGGAGACCCATGCAGGGAACCATCAAGGATTACGACGAAGGCTCCAACACGGGTTCCGTGGTGACGGACGATCGGACCGAGATCGCGATCGATCCCCGGTCGCTCGGAGACGGGTTCATCCGGACCTTGCGTCTGGGACAGCGCGTTCGTTTCGAGGTCGCGGAGGAGAACGGCCAGCAGGTGGCGCGCGAGCTCCGCTTGGTGACGTTCGCCGGCCGCTAGGAGCGTTGGAGGACCTGCGCCCGGAACTCCTTGCCGGGCGTGAAGGACGGCAGATCCCGTGCTGGAACCACGATGGGGACGTCGGGCTTGCGCGGATTGCGGGCGATGCGCTCGTTGCGATGTTTGCGCTCGAACGTCCCGAAGTCGGCCAGCGTCACGCGCTCGCCTTTGACCACGGCGTCGCGCACCGCGTCGATCGACGCGTCGACGACACGGGCGACGTCGGCCTTGGACAAACCGGTCCGCTTGGCGACCTCCGATACCAATCCGCCCTTGTTCATCTGCCCTCCCATGTCGTTCGCGGGGTCGTCGACCCACCGTAGTCCTGCGCCGCAAGGAAGGTCAACCTCGCAGGTGGCACCGTCGTGGCTACCCGAAGGGCGCCTTGTTAGAGTGCCTGAGCGGTTCGGTGGGGCGTGGTGTAATGGCAGCACGACAGGTTCTGGCCCTGTTAGTCGAGGTTCGAGT
>VAYF01000230.1 GCA_005883885.1 Actinomycetota bacterium
GGGGACCGCATCCTCGGCCCCGGTGTCTGCGACATGAAGGGAGGGTTGGTGTCGGGGATCCTCGCCGTCGAGGCCCTCCGGTCGACGGGCACGGCCTTCGGCCGGGTCATCTTCATCCTCAACCCGGATGAGGAGGTCGGCTCACCCGCGTCGCGGCCGTTCATCAGGGAGCGCGCGCCGCAGGCGGATGCCGTGTTCGTCCTCGAGGCCGCGCGGGAGAACGGCGCGGTCGTCACGGCCCGTAAGGGCATCACCGACGTGCGCATCGAGTTCACCGGGCGTGCGGCCCATTCGGGCGTCGAGCCGCAGAAGGGCAGGAGCGCGGTGCTCGAGGCAGCGCATGCGACGATCGCGATCCACGCGCTCAACGGCAGGTGGGACGGCACCACCTTCAACGTCGGCGTCAGCCACGGGGGCACGCGGGTGAACGTCGTGCCCGAGCGAGCCGCGCTGACGGTCGAGATCCGATCGACGACCGAGGCGGCCCTGACCGCGGCCGAAGGAGAGCTTCGATCGCTGGCGGGACGCAACGTGGTGCCCGACGTGACGACGACGCTCGAGATGAGCCGGGAGCACGACCCGATGGAGCGGAGCGACGGGACCGCGGCGCTGTTCGAACGCGCACGCTCGATCGCGACTCAGTTGGGTTTGACGCTGGAGGAGGCGGCGACGGGTGGCGCGTCCGACGCGAACACCACGGCCGGGATGGGGGTCCCGACGCTGGACGGGCTGGGACCCGTCGGCGGCGACGACCACTCACCCGCGGAGTGGATCCAACGTTCGAGCGTGGTGCCCCGGACCACGATCCTGGCCGCGTTGATCGGGTCCGTCGGTATGAGTCAGCCCGAGTAGCGGCCGACCGTCACTCCCGATGCACGGGCTAGGCTTCGTCCGTCATGACCGCGGCCGATCGCTTCGACCTCGTGGTGATCGGGGGCGGCGCGGCAGGCGAGAAGGGAGCCGCTCGGGCCGCGTACTTCGGCAAGCGGGTGGCGGTGATCGAGCGCCGGAAGCAACCGGGCGGTGCCACCGTCCACACGGGAACGCTCCCGTCGAAGACCCTCCGGGAGGCAGCGCTGTTCCTGTCGGGCTACCGGCAGCGAGACCTGTACGGGGTCTCCGTCGAGGTCGCTCCGCACCTGGAGATCGCCAGGCTGATCGCGCGGAAGAACGCCGTCCGCGAGCTGGAGACCGACCGGATGCTCGAGAACCTCGCCCGCCACGGGGTCGAGCTGGTGCACGGGTCGGCGCGCCTGATCGACGCGAGCACCATCGAGGTGACCGATGACGCCGGTGAGCGACACCGGATGACGACGGACGTGATCCTGATCGTGACGGGGTCGAGCCCGTTCCGGCCACCCGGGATCCCGTTCGAGGACCCCGACGTCCACGACTCCGACGACATCCTGGAGATCGACCACGTCCCCGCATCGCTCGCGGTCCTCGGTGGAGGTGTGATCGGATGCGAGTACGCATCGATGTTCGCCGTGCTCGGCACCCACGTCCACCTGGTCGAGCGACGGACACCGCTCCTGCCGTTCCTGGACACCGAGATCGTGAGTCGCATGGCCGAGGGGATGCGCGACCTCGGCGTGACGTTCCGTCTGGGCGAACGCGCCGATGCCGTCACGCGGCTCGGGGTCGGAACCGACGAGCGGGGCCGCGTCCTGGTGGACGAGGCGTTCCGCACCTCCGTGCCGGGCATCTACGCGGCCGGCGACGTGATCGGAGCGCCGGCCCTCGCAACGTCGTCGATGGAACAGGCGCGCGTGGCCGTCTCGCAGGCGTTCGGGTTGATCCGGGACGCGTACGACGCCGGCCAGCTCCCGTATGGCGTGTACACGATCCCGGAGGTCAGCAGCGTGGGCCTCTCCGAGCAGGACGCTCGCGCTCGAGGTATCGACGCCGTCGTCGGACGTGCATCGTTCCGGGACAACGCCCGGGGAGCCATCATCGGCGACCGCGACGGCATGACGAAGCTCGTCTTCGACCGTGCGACCCGACGGCTGATCGGGTGCCATTGCGTGGGGGAACGAGCGTGTGAGCTCGTGCACGTTGGCCATGCCGTGATGAAGCTCGAAGGCACGGTCGACACCTTCATCGACATGGTTTTCAACTACCCGTCGCTCAGCGAGACCTACAAGTACGCCGCCTACGACGCGCTGGACCGCATCGAGGGGTAAGGCACGGCTCCGTGGTCAATGCGCCGAACCGTAGAGGCCGAACGTCCCTCCCCGCGGGTCGGTGAACATGGCGATCTCGGTCTCCTCGTCCACCTTCATCGCCGGCATCACGATCGATCCACCGAGATCCGCGGCCCGCTCCAGGTACTTCGCCAGGTCGTCGACCGCTGCGTAGATGTCGACGCGAGCCTCGCCGTCAGGTGAGCTGCCGATGCCGCCGCGCGCTCCGACGGGTGCGCCCGTGTCGAACGAACCGTGGACGGGGGCACCGTCTTCACCCGACATGTCGCCTTCGATCGTCCACCCGAAGAGATCCCGGTAGAAATCCCACGCCTTCTCCGGCTCCGCGCAGCCGATCTCGACCCAGTCGATGGGCGGGTTGTCGCCCGCGGAGACCGGCGGCCCGCTTCCATCTCCTTTCGTCAAGCCGATGTGGTTGCCCCACGGGTCGGCGAAGACGGCGAACGTGACGATGTCGGGGATCTCGGTGACCGGCATCACGGTGCGCCCTCCGAGGGATCCGGCCTTGTCGAGCAGGGGCTGAAGGTCCGCCGCCTCCGCGTAGAAGATCGAGCGGTTGGCCGCCTGACCCTGCGGCGTGGTGAAGCCGCCGTTCATGCCGCGTCCCGCATGCGTGTCGAGTGTGATGTATCCACCCTCGATCGCGTCCGTGTGCCAACCGAACAGCTCCGCGTAGAACGCTGCCGTCTTCTCGGGGTCCGGACCGATGATCTCGAACCACGTGATCGGGTTGCCCACGGCGTCCTCCTCCAGATCGGGCCGGCCATCGGAGCGGCCGAGCGTGCCGGTTCCCACCCTACGTCAGCCCTCCGACAAGCGACCCAGTGCTCGGGCGCGTCACGATCCACGCGTGCGGAGGATCATCCGCGATCGGTGACGCACGGCACGGACGCGCTCGAGCCCCCGGCATACCGTTCACCTATCGAACGGCGAACGATCGGAAGGAGGATCGAGATGAGCACCCAGGCGATCCCGGTTCAGATGGGACGGAGCTTCGGGTCGTGGCGCTACGCGATGATCGCGGCGATGGTGGCCGTGGCCCTGGCGGTCGCGCTCATCGTCGCCAACGCGGGCGGCTCGAGCCCCACCGGCGGATCCGGTTCCACCACGAACACCGGCCCGGCGAAGACGACCACGATCCAGGTGGGCGGCGGACCGGCGCGGTTCCACCCGCTGCCGAACTGAACCTCTTCCAGGCGTCGGGTTCGACGACCCACCCTCCACGAGGGTGGGTCGTCAGCGTGTCGGCGGCGCTCGCGAAGCCTTCATCCTCCGTTCGGAACCTCCTCGCCTGCGATCGACCCGGATGAGGTAAACCGGAGGGATCACGGCCGGCCACGAGGGCCGCAGGCCAAGGAGGAGGAGCCCATGACGACGCTGAACCGTCGGACGTTCCTGAAGGGGGCCGGGGTGCTGGGCGCGGCGAGCCTTGCGGGCCCTGCCATCTCGAAGGACTGGGCCTTCGCGAAGGCACCGCTCGGGACGCCCGCCACGCCGATCGAGCACATCCTGATCGATTGCCAGGAGAACCGTTCCTTCGACCACTACTTCGGCTACGCGCCGTTCGCCGGAACGTTCGGGCCGCCGGCCGGGTACTCGCAGCCCGACGGCAACGGCGGGAGCCTGGAGCCGTACCAGTTCACCGCGCTGTCCACACCCGACATCGGCCATTCGTGGAACGCCGTGCACGGCGAATGGGACGTCGGCGCGATGGACGGCTTCCTCACCACCGACGGCGTCAACGCGATGGGCTACTACACCGCGCAGGAGCTGCCGTTCTACTACAGCCTCTTCAGCGACTTCACCCTCTGTGGGAACTACTTCTGCTCGCTGCTGGGTCCGACGTGGCCGAACCGCTTCTACACGGCCGCCGGCACCTCCGGCGGGATCACGACGAACGGCATCTGGGGCTTCGGCGTCTTCGACTACCCCATCATCCTCGACCTGCTGGAGGAAGCGGGCATCACGTGGAAGGTCTACAACCTCGGATGGGACAGCGTGCCGTACGGGAACACGGACAACGTCTTCGTGTTCTGGAAGCGCTGGGCGAAGGATCAGCGGACGCGCGGCAGCAAGGGCGGCTACCTGAACGACCTTCGCCGCGACCGGCTCCCCCAGGTGTCGTTCCTGGTGCCGAGCTACGCGCGCGGATGGGACGAGCACCCGCCGGCGGACGTCTCGGTCGGGATGGGGATCCAGGAGGAGCTCGTGACCGCCCTGCGAGCGTCCTCCGCGTGGGACACATCCGCGTACGTGATCACCTACGACGAGCACGGCGGCTACTTCGATCACGTCGCGCCGCCGCAGCTGGACGCGTTCGGCCTCGGGATCCGCGTCCCGACCTGGGTGATCTCGCCGTACGCCAAGCCGGGACACATCGAACCGACCGTCTACGACCACGTGTCCACGCTGAAGTTCATCGAAACGGTGTTCGAGCTGCCGACGTTGGCAGCGACGAACCATCTGTTCGACGTGTCGACGCCGGGCGGCGGGAACTACGAGGCCTCGAACGGGGCCGCCACCGGTCCACCGGCTCCGCCGCGGGACGATCGGGAGGAGATCGGCGACCTGACGGAGTGCTTCACGTTCTGATCGTCGCCGAGGATGCG
>VAYF01000231.1 GCA_005883885.1 Actinomycetota bacterium
CGACGAGGTGCTCGGTCGTGTGCAGTCGATGTCGGTCCGTGCGTTCCGGGCGATCGAATGCGCCGGGATGGCCCGGGTGGACTTCTTCCTGCGAGGCGACGACGAGCTCTGGCTGAACGAGATCAACACGATCCCGGGCTTCACGTCGATCTCGATGTACCCGAAGCTGTGGGATGCGAGCGGTCTTGCCTACGCGCAGCTCGTCGAGCGGCTCCTGGAGCTGGCGGTGGAACGTGACGAGGTCGAGCGAACGAAGGACTCGAACGTCCGCGAGCTCCTATAGATGGACGACCGGGCACGTGAGGGTCCGGGTGATCCCCTCGACGGCCTGGATCCGTGCGACGACGAGCTTGCCGAGCTCGTCGACCGTCTTCGCCTCCGCGCGGACGATGACGTCGTAGGGCCCGGTCACGTCCTCCGCCTCGGCGACGCCATCGATCGCTCGCACGGCGCTCGCGACCGATGCGGCCTTGCCAACCTCGGTCTGGATCAGGATGTACGCGTTCACCACGATCGAAGGCCTCCTGTCGCAGCGGAGGCCACATGCTAGACCGGGCCGATGAAGCGGCGCAACGCGGAACGCCCCCGCGGGGCGATCCGCGTGCTCACGCAGGCACTCCTGGCATCATCACGGCATGCGGTATGCGGACCGGGAGGACGCGGGCAACCAGCTCGCGGCTGCGATCGTCCGGGTCCTATCGGGTCCCGCGGTCGTCCTCGGGATCCCGCGCGGCGGTGTCGTCGTGGCGGTTCCGGTCGCGAAGGCGCTGGGGGCCCCGCTCGATGTGGTCGTTCCGAGGAAGGTGGGCGCCCCGTTCAACCCGGAGTTGGGTCTCGGGGCCGTCGCGCCCGGCGTGAGGGTGCTCGATGAGAGGTTGATCGCGCGGCTCGGTGTCTCCACCGAGTACCTGGAGGGCGAGATCGCGCGTCAGGAGGCGGAGATCGCGCGCCGCACCGCGGCGTACCGAGGGGATCGGCCGGCGGTGGAGCTGGAGGGGCGTACCGCTGTGATCGTCGATGACGGCGTGGCCACCGGGGGAACGGCCCTCGCGGCCGCTCGGTGGGCGCGCGCGCAGCGCGCGCCCACCGTCGTCTTCGGGGCGCCGGTCGGGCCGCCGGAAACGGCGGCCCGGCTCGGCGCCGCCTGCGACGCTGTCGTGCTGCTCCAGACGCCGTACGGGTTCTCGGCGGTGGGCGAGTGGTACGACCGGTTCGATCAGGTGAGCGACGACGAGGTCCGCGCGGCGCTCGCGGGAGCCGCATGAGACGGTTGGAGTTCGGGATCGCGCTGCTGCTCGCGGGGTTCGGTTTCCGGTCGCTCTGGTACTGGGCGCGCCGCCCCTTCGAGTCGGCCGCGATCCGCGACCAGCTGCTCTACGCCGTCTACCGGACCGGACGCGTCGGCATGTGGTTCGCGTTCGCCGGCCTCTTCTTCCTGTTCGCGTTCGTCGGGACGACCGATCCCGTGACCCGCCAACATCTTCCTTCGACCAGACAGGCCTACGTCGACGACGTGAGCCGATACCGCTGGTACGTCATCGTGTTCGCGGTGCTTGGAGCGATGCAGCTGCTCGGGGGCTGGTTCCTCGGGCACGGCGGCCCGGTCGACCACGGCAACGGGCAGGATCGGCGCCGGTGACCGGCTGCGTCAGCCGACCGCCTTGATGATCTCCTCCGACAGCTGCGTGAACTGCTGCAGGTGCGCCACACGATCCGTCTTCAGCGTGTCGACGATCGCCTCGTACGTATCGGCCCGGCCCTGGCGCTCGTAGAGCCGGCGCGGCTGGAGGAGCGCGGGGTCGTCGAACCCGGGCACCCCGCTCGCGACCTCGTAGCCGAAGTCAGGATCCGTCTCGAAGACGATCGTCCCTTCGGCGATGCCTTTCACGCATGCCGACGTGTGCGGGATCTTGACCTTCTTCGAGCGGGCGTCGCCGTCGGGTCCGCCGACGCGGCCGGTGTTGAGCAGGTACGTCTCGATCGGATGCGTGGCGAGCAGCTCGAGCAGCCGATTGCCCTGAAGGCCATGGGGGAGCGGGAAGAACGGGTTCGTCCCCGGGACGCGGAGGAACTTCCCGTCCTCGGCGGCGCCGCCGGCCGAGGTGCCGGTCGTCTCACCGAGCATGAAGTAGGCGGCCCCCTGCTCCTGGGAGAGTTTTGCGACCGCGGGGATGATGTTCTCGTTCCGGTTGAGGATCAACAGGTAGTCGACGGGGCCGACGTTGCGAGCGTCTTCGAAAGCGAGCAGGTCGCCCATCTCGAAGACCGCGCGGCCATTCTTCGTGTAGTGCTCGTTGAAGAAGTCGACCCGTCCGTGCTCATCCTGGTAGACGTTCTCGAGGTACGCGGATGGCTTCACGACGGCACCGTGGATCGACGGCTCGAAGCTCGGGTCCAACCCGAAGGTCTTCGCGAAGCAGCCGTTCTCCGTGCCGTAGGCGTGGCCGCCGGGCATCAGTCCCACGAAGTCGTCCTGGATCGGCCGGGAGCCGTTCTGCGTCGTGAACGTCGTCGTCGTCTTGCCGGTGCCCGACAAGCCGATGATCATGAAGACCTTGTCGCCGTTGTCCGTGGGGATGACCTTGAGCCCGGCGTGCAGGGCGAGCCCGCCCTTGTGGTAGACGATGTCGTTCCACATCCGGAGGCCACCCTTCTTGGACTCCCCGAAGTAATCCGAATGCAGGACGCGGGTGACGTAATGGTCGAGATCGACCGCGATCACGCGATCGTCCGGGTATCCGGGCGCGGCCAGCCCCGGCGTGTAGATGACCTGTACCTCGGGCTCGCCGCCGTCGCGTCGCTCGAAGTAGAGCTTCTGCTGCATCCCCGCGACGTTCGCGTAGCGCTTCTCCATCACGAGGCGGGCGGCCGTCCGCATCTCCGGATCGTTGCCGATGAAGCCGTCGACGACGATCACGTCGTTCTCGGCAAGGTACGCGTCCTGGAGGGCGGCGACCTCATCGTACTGCGCACGCGTCATGGTGTTGCCGCTGGACTCACGCTCGACGACGTACGTGCTGCTCGCGCTCCGGGACAGGACCGTCGTTTGGACGTTGGTGTTGCCGAACTCCGAGAGGCGGGCTTCCGGCATGGCTTCGGTGAAGGTCCTGAGCTCCTCTGGGGTTGGGTTGTCGAACACCTTCGCCACCTAGGGCCTCCTTGCTCGTTCGGAACACGGAGAAACGTTCGTACGGAGTGCGGAACGGCCTAGAGTTTATCGGACGGTCAAGGGCGCTCTCGCGCCCGGGAGCCGTCCTGCGACGCGATGACGAGGGATGACCGGTGGACATCAGCGAAGACGAGCTCATCACGGCGATCGGACGGGTGCTCTCGGGAACCGGCCCGGACGTCCTCGTGCCGGTCGGCGACGATGCGGCGGTCGTCCG
>VAYF01000232.1 GCA_005883885.1 Actinomycetota bacterium
CGAGGTCGATATAGACGATC
Organism: Actinomycetota bacterium; assembly: GCA_005883885.1. GTDB lineage: Bacteria > Actinomycetota > UBA4738 > UBA4738 > HRBIN12 > AC-51. The sequence continues at coordinate 21 of VAYF01000232.1, forward strand.
GCGGGGATCTGCTCGACCAGGGCGCCGTACTTCGATCGCGCATCGCGCAGACCGACCTGCGCTTCGATCAGCTCGGACTGATCCATCATGATGCCCAGCCAGTACTGGGGAAGGCCGGAGGCATCGCGGATCAAGACGGCCTCGTCGCGGATCCACACGACGGCTCCGCTGCGGTGGAGTCCCCGGTACTGGACCCGGAACGGCTCCCCCGTCGCGATCGAGCGCTCGCACGCGGCGACGACGCGGTCCCGGTCATCGGGGTGCACGCGCTCCTGCCAGCGATCGTACGTGTCGACCCATTCGGCAGGCTCGATGCCCAGCAGATCGTGGATCCGCGGGCTCACGTCCAGGACCGTCGTCCCGGCCGCGACGCCGTCGATGTACAGCACCGCGGGGAGATGGTCGATCACGGCACGGTACCGGGATCCGAGGTCGGATCCGGCTGCGCTTGCGGTCGGCCGATCATCGCGAGCTGCGGGCGTGAGGAAGCCGGGGCCGATCGCGTGCGCGTCCGGTCGAGCGTCGTCGGGATGGGTCACGGCACTCCGGGGGGTTGGGTAGTCAACCATCGGCGACACGGCCGAGATCCTTGAGCGTGAGTAAACGTTCAGCTCATTGCGTGACAGGTCATCCAGTGGCATCCGGCCGTGGCATCCGGCCTACAACGGTTGCGCGACCGCCTCACGACCGCCTCAGAGGTACACGCCGGTGCGGTACTCCGTGACCGGAGGCTCCGGCGAGGTCTGGACACGGAACCGCAAGCGGGTCCGCTCCGCTCCGTCGATCGCCAAGACGAACGTGTGCTCGCCCTCCGTCTCGAAGACCAGGCCGTCGAGATTGAGCGCGAGGGTCGCCGTCCCTGGCCCGTTCGGTGAGATGAAGGAGGCTTCGAGGGCGCCGCGCGGGCCGAAGGCCCGCGCGGCGCCCTCGGGATCGAGGAGCGTCAACGTCAGCGTGTGCTGTCCCGCCTCGGCCGCGACCGTCCGCACGATCAACCCGATCCCGACACGGTCGTGCCGGGCCGGGAACGCGGTCGTCTGGATCACCTGCCAGCCGATCCCGAGGGCGTGCAGCTTGCCGCCGGATGCCTGCACGGCGTCGGCGAGGAACGCCTCGATGTCCATGGCCGCATCCTACGGGGTACGGTTGGGGCGGAAGGCCGCGAGGGAAGGCGAACGATGGGCCACGCGCTCGACTACCTGAAGGATGAGCTCGTCGGGCTCGAGACGAACGGGTTGCTGCTGCACGCGCGGACGCTGGAGGGCCCGACGGGCGCGCGCGCGACGTTCGACGGGCGCTCGGTCATCAACCTCGCGTCGAACAACTACCTCGGTCTGTCGGATCACCCGCGCATGAACCGGGCCGCGGCGGACGCGGCCGAGCGGTTCGGCGCCGGAACCGGAGCCGTTCGGACGATCGCTGGGCAGATGCGGATGCATCTCGACCTCGAGGAACGGTTCGCGGCGTTCAAGCACGCGGATGCCGCCTTGCTGTTCCAGTCCGGCTTCACGGCGAACGCCGGGACGGTCGCCGCGATCCTCGGACGCGACGACGTGATCGTGAGCGATCGGCTGAACCACGCGTCGATCGTCGACGGCGCCCGGTTGTCGAAGGCCGAGAACAAGGTATTCGAGCATCGGGACGCCGCGGATGCCGAGCGGCTCCTGACGGAGACGGCGAAACCGGGCCGCCGTCAGCTCTTGATCACGGACGGCGTCTTCTCGATGGACGGCGACATCGCGCCGCTCGCCGACCTCGTGGAGGTCGCCGAGCGGCGCGACGCCATCATGATGATCGACGACGCGCACGCCTCCGGCGTGCTCGGCACGGGTGGCGCCGGCACCGTCGATCACTTCGGGCTGCACGGCCGCGTCGATATCCAGTCCGCCGCCGCCGGTCGTCGCCGCCTGCATCGAGGCGCTCGAGATCATCCGCGACGAGCCCGACCGGCTGGAGCGCTTGTGGTCGAACACCCGGTTCCTCAAGGACGGGCTGCGCGAGCTCGGCTTCGACACCGGGGACTCGGAGACGCCGATCACGCCCGTGATCACCGGCGACGAGGCCAAGACGCAGGCGTTCGCGCGTCGGTTGTTCGAGGAGGGCGTGTTCTGTCCCGCGATCGTTTTCCCGACGGTGGGACGTGGGAAGGCGCGGGTCCGGACGATCGTCACCGCCGACCACACGGAGCCGGATCTGGGCGAGGCGCTCGCCGCGTTCGAGCGTGTGGGGAAGGAGCTCGGGCTACTCGGCGGCTGACGCGTCGCCGAGCAGCCCTTCGGCGGTCTTGGCCTGGAGCCCCCGGATCATCAGATCCAGCCCGAACTCGAACTGCTCGTCCCCGTCGCACTCGGCGAAGTAATGGGAGACCGCCGCGAGCACCGGGAATTCGTCGATGGGAAGGCTGGCCGCGAGATCCTCCTTGTGCTTGACGTGCTCCGGGCTCTCGATCGTGCCGCCCTCCATCATCACGAATCCCTGCATGTAGCCGCCGAACGCGTGGAACGCCTGCACGCAGTCGCGATCGGACAGACCCGCCTCTCGGAACAAGCTCAAGGCGAACTCCATCGGGCGGAAGGAGTCCGGAGAGGACCGCGCCGGCCCGTGGCGCTCGGCGAACAGACGCATCACATCGGGATGCGCTTGCAGCATCCGACGGTACGAGCGAGCTCCGGCGCGGAGCCGCTCGGTGATGTCGCCGGCCGCATCCGGGTAGTCGAACTCGCCCATCACTGCTTCGCAGATCCCGTCGAGCACGTCTTCCTTGTCGCGCACGTGGTGGTAGAGCGACATCGCCTCGACGCCGACCTCGCGAGCGATCCGGCGCATCGAGACGGCCTCGAGGCCATCGGTATCCATGACGCCGAGCGCGGCGGCGATGATGCGCTCGCGGGTCAGACGCTCGCGTTCTTTCGTGGTAGTCATGGTGGTTCGTTCTCCGGTGATCCGTTCTCGAAACGTTCACCGATGTTCGGCTTGACAGGCTTACACCGTACGCATATCCTCCGTACACCGTAAGCGTACACCGTACGTCAAGATGCGCTGGGAAGCACGACCTGAAGAGCCGCTGACCTTTAGGGGGGAACCGTGAAGCTGAATCCGGAAACACTGGCACGTGCGAGCAGCCGGCACGCCTGGCGGACCGTCGGGATCTGGGCGGTGATCCTGATCCTCGGATTCGGAGCGTCCGGGGTCCTGTTGAGCAAGGCGCTCACGACGGACTTCGACTTCACGAACAACCCGGAGGCGATCCGGGCGCAGACGCTGCTCCAACGGAAGCAACTGGAACAGGACGTGACGCCCGAGACGTTCGTGATGACCGGATCGCAGGGTGCGACCACCGACCCGGCGTTCACGGCGAAGGTCAACGCTGCGTTGAACGATATCCGCGCGCTCGACCCGAGCGTCGTCCTGCAGGTCCCCTCGCAGTTCCCGCTCTCGCAAGCGGACAAGTCCAACCCGCAGGTCGCCGCGCTCGGCCCGATCCCGTCGGAGGACGGGACCGCGGTGCTGTTCAACGTGATCCTCGTCAAAGACAGCGACCAGACCGCCACGATCGTGGACGGCCTCAACACGATCCAGGCCAAGTACTCGACCGGCGACACGCGCTTCTACATGCTCGGCGAGCCGACCTCGACCGCGGAATTCAAGAAGATCTCCGAAGACGACCTGAAGAAGGGCGAGACGATCGGCGTCGTCGTGGCGATCATCGTGCAGCTGGTCGTCTTCGGGTCGCTGATCGCCGGGGTGACCCCCATCATCATGGGGATCTTCGCGATCGGGGTCGCCTTCGGGGTCGTCGGTCTGCTCGGAGAAGTGTGGCGCTGGAGCTTCTTCGTCCCGAACCTGATGACGATGCTGGGGTTGGCCGTCGGCATCGACTATTCGCTCTTCATCGTGTCGAGGTACCGCGAGGAACGGCGTCGCGGCCGCGACAACCTCGAGGCGATCGGCATGTCGGGCGCGACGGCCAACCGCGCCGTCTTCTTCAGCGGGTTCACGGTGGTGATCGCGCTCGCCGGGATGCTGCTCGTGCCGACCACGATCTTCCGCGGACTCGCCGGTGGCGCGATCATCGTCGTGCTGATCTCAGTGGCGCTCTCGATGACCTTGCTGCCGGCGCTGATGGCGCTCTTCTCTGATCGGCTGGTGAAGCCCGGCTTCATCTTCGGCCGCGGGCGGACGCTCCAGCAGGGTCGCGCCGGCGGCTTCTGGGACCGTGAGTCGCGCTCCGTGATGAAGCGCCCGTGGGTGTACCTGATCGTCACCGCGAGCTTCATGATCCTGCTCTCGGTGCCGTACTGGACGCAGTCGCGCGCCGACGGGGTCGGCCATGGGATGAAGAAGGGCTTCTCGGGGATCGCGGCGATCCCGGACGGGATCCCCACGAAGGACGCCTTCAACGTCCTCGTCGCGAAGTTCCCCACGGAGAGCGGGGCGCAGTCGACCGCGCAGGTCGTGATCCCCGGGTCGAAGACCGATCCGTCCGTCGCTCAGAAGATCCAGGCGCTGGACGCGGCGATCGCGAACGACGGCGCCTTCGCGACGCCCCAGCCGCCTCAGACGAGCCAAGACGGAACCGTCACGTTGGTGTCGAT